>NZ_JBWKCY010000018.1:0-190046 GCF_056436245.1 Streptomyces sp. NPDC043812 | reverse complement strand
AGGGGCGGCTCCAAGACCCACAAGGACACCGACGGCGACGTCCGCGACCGCGTCAAGAACATCCTCACCAAGGACGGCAAGGACGACGACGGCCTCGACGGGCGCCGCGGTTCATCGGGTCCGCAGCGGGGGCGTCCCCGTTCCATGCGCGAAGCACTGGAGCGAGCCCGCGAGGTGGCGATGTCTCTTCTCAGCCGGAGGTGCAAGACCGACCCGGTGGACGTGGCCACCGGAGAGATGGTCATGACCCAGACGGACCTGGTGCTGCCGGGCATCCTGTCGCTGGTACTGCGGCGTACGCACATATCCAGCTACCGCTTCGGCCATTGCTACGGCAGCAGTTGGGCATCCACGTTCGACGAGCGCCTGGAGATGACCGGTGCAGGCGCCGCCTGGGCGCGGGAGGACGGCTCCGTCCTGTTCTATTCGGCTCTGCCGGCCGAGGGCGGTGAGGAGATGCTGCCGCTGGAGGGTGATCGGCTGCCGCTCGTCTTCGTCGAGCGGGGGGTCCTCGGCGATGTCACGTACGCGGTCACCGACCCGCGTTCGGGACTCACCCGACGCTTCACAGGCAACCCGTATCGCACGGGTCTGTACTGGCTGAGCGAGATCGAGGACCGCAACGGCAACGCCTACCGGATCAGCCGCACCGAGGACGGCCTGCCGGCCGTCGTGAGCCACGACGCCGGCTACCGAGTGCGCGTCGGCACCGATCCCGAGCGCGCAGTGGTCACCTCCTTGGACGTGCAGACCCCTGAAGGGCCGGTGCGCGTCGCCTCCTTCGGGTACGACACCGAGCGGAACCTGGAGTCGGTCGCGGGCTCGTCCGGTGTCCCCCTGCGATTCACCTACGACGAGCACCGACGGGTCACGTCGTGGACGGACCGCAACGGCCACACGTACACCTACGTCTACGACACCGGGGGCCGGGTGGTGGAGACGATCGGCCCCGACGGGGCGCTCTCCTCGCGCTTCTCCTACGACATCGAGGCCCGCGTCACCCGGTTCACCGACTCCACGGGTGCGGTGACCGTCACCTGGTTCAACAGCCTCGGCCAGACCGTCGCCGAGACCGACGCCCGCGGCAACACCGTGCTGTTCACCTGGGACCGCTACGACAATCCGCTCTCCCGCACCGACGAACTCGGCAACACCGCCGAGTTCGGCTACGACGAGCGCGGCGACCTGGTCACGATGCTCCTGCCCGACGGGCGCCGCGCGTCCGCCGCCTACGACGAGCGGCATCTGCCCGTGTCAGTCACGGGCCCGGACGGGGCTGTTTGGCGGCAGACCTTCGACGACCGGGGGAACAGGCTGGCGGTGACAGCCCCGGACGGCACGTCGACCAGCTACACCTACGACGCGACGGGCGCCCCCGCCACGGTCACCTTCCCCAACGGCCTGACGGAACGGCGGGTCAACGATCCCGCGGGGCTCACCCTGTCGGCCACGGATTCCCAGGGCGCCACGTACACCCTCACCCGGGACGCCTTCGGGCGGCCTCGCGAGTCGGCCGACGCGGCCGGTTCCGTCACCCGGCTGGAGTGGACGCCGGACGGTCGGCTGTCCCGGCGCACGGCCCCGGACGGCACGACGGAGTCGTGGACCTGGGACGAGGAGGGCAACTGCCTCTCGCACACCAATACCCTGGGCAGCACCGTCCGGTTCGAGTACACCTGGTTCGATCTGCTGGCCGCACGTACCGGTGTGGACGGGGCGCGCTACGAGTTCACGTACGACACCGAACTGCGGGTCACGGGGGTCCGCAACCCCCAGGGCAGGACATGGGCCTATGCCTACGGCCCGACCGGACTGTCGACGTCGGAGACGGACTTCGACGGCCGCACCACGTGCTACGAGCACGACGCGGCCGGGCGGCTCGTCGCCCGCGTCAGCCCGTCCGGCCACCGCGTCACCATGGCCTACGACGCCCTCGGCAATCTGCGGGAGAAGGACGCCGCCGGGACGGTCACCCGATTCACCTACGACGCCGCCGACCGGCTGACCCGGGCCGAGACACCGACGTCCACCCTCACCCTGGAGCGCGACGCGACGGGCCGCCTGCTGGCGGAGACCGTGGACGGACGGACCATGCGGTTCGGCTACGACGCTCACGGCGAGCTGATCTCGCGGACCACACCCACCGGGGCCGTCTCGTCGTACGCGTACGACGCGGGCGGCAACCGGACTCGCGTCGCGGTGGGCGGCCACGCCATCGACTTCACCCGCGACGTACTGGGCCGCGAGCTGACTCGCACTTTCGGGCCCGCCGCCTCTCCGGTGGCGCTCGCCTCCACCTGGGACACCATCGGCCGTCTGACGTCCCAGACGGTTTCCACGGACCGGCGCACTGTCCGCTCCCGGGCCTTCGGCTACCGCGCCGACGGGCTGCTCACTTCGGCGACCGACGAGCTCAACGGCCTGACCACCCGGTTCGACCTCGACCCGCTGGGGCGGCCGCTCGGGGTGAGTGTGGACGACTGGTCGGAGCAGTACAGCTACGACGCCACCGGGAACCAGACCGGCGCCCAGTGGCCCGACCGGGCCCGCCACACGGAGAGCCGCGGGGAGCGGGTGTACGACGGAACGCGTCTGGTCTCCGCCGGCGGGCTGCGCTACGAGTACGACGACGCCGGCCGCGTCGTACTGCGTCAGAAGAAGCGCCTGTCCCACAAGCCCGACACCTGGCACTACACCTGGGACGCCGAGGACCGACTCACCTCCTGCACCACCCCGGACGGAACGGTCTGGCGCTACACCTACGACCCCTTCGGCCGTCGTACCGCCAAACACCGCATGGCCGCCGACGGGACCACGGTCGCGGCCACGGTCCTCTTCTCCTGGGAGGACACCCGGCTGGCCGAGCAGACCGACACCGCGTCCGGCGTCACCCTGACCTGGGACCACGAGGGCTACCGCCCCCTGTCCCAGTTGGAGCGCCGCACCGTCGACGACGCCCAACAGGACGAGATCGACAGCCGTTTCTTCGCCATCGTCACCGACCTGGTCGGCACGCCCACCGAACTCGTCGACGAACAGGGCGGGATCGCCTGGTACAACCGCTCCACCGTCTGGGGGCTCACGGCCTGGAACCGCGACGCCGCCGCCTACACCCCGCTGCGCTTCCCGGGCCAGTACGACGACCCGGAGACCGGTCTCCACTACAACGTCCACCGGCACTACGACCCGGAGACGGCCCGCTATGTGTCGTCCGACCCTCTGGGGCTCGCCCCCGCCGCCAATCCGGCCGCCTATGTCACCAATCCGTACACCTGGATGGATCCCGAGGGGCTGATCGCCAAGGGGTGTACCGAGAAGGGCGGTTGGTACGGCGGCCTGCTCCCGGCCAACGAGAAGGCGGACGGGTCGCGGTTCCCCGACTCGATGGAGGTCAACCACATTCCGCCCAAGGCGGCCTGGAAGCAGGTCATCGAGCCGGGCTTCTACATCGCGAACAAGCCGCACAAGAAGCAGAAGGTCAACAACGGCCCGGCCATTCGCATGGAGCGTGCCGACCACAAGAAGCTGAACAGCACCGACAACGACCTGGTGGCCCAGGCATGGCATCAGTGGCAGCGCGAACTGATCAGCCAGGGCAGGCTCACCGAGGCGATGCGGATGGACATCGATGACATCAAGCACAAGTTCCCCGGAAAGTACGACGACCACATCCGGGAGATGGTGGAGAGCCTGAAGGACAACAAGAACTTTCAGGCGCTGCTCACCAAGAAGGGCTGGACGATCGACGAGGCCGAGCTGCTGCGATGAGGAATCCGCTGCGATTCGTACCGCCCCGGGGATAGGGATACGGGGGATGGGATGCGGCAGAGTAGGCGGTGTCACGTGTCGGACGGTCGGAAGGGATGGCGATGATTCTGGAGCTGCTGCCGGAGGTGGGAGTTGCCACGCTCAGGCTCGGCATGTCGGCCGACGAGGCGGTCGGGGCCGCGCGCGAACTGGGCTTCGCCCCGTCCGACCCGGACTACGGCGACGCGCCGGGGCAGGTGCTCTGCGAGCACGGGGGGTCCCTGACGGAGTTCAATCTCGGCTTCACCAAGGGCGCGCTGACCGACATCCATGTGTACCGGTTCCGCATCGAGGACGCGGATGTGACGGTCGCCCTCGACGGGCTCGACGTCTTCCGCACTCCCAGCGAAGAGCTGCTGGAGCGCCTGGAGGAACGGGGCCACACGGTCGAGCAGAACGACGACGGAGTGGACACCCTTCCCGACCTCAAGGTGATCCTGTCGAACGAGAGCAGTTTCGAGTACCCGATGGACGAGGAGGGGGACCCGATCTACTTCGACTACGCCCTCGTCACCTCGGTGGACTTCCGGGGGCCGCGCGGAGACTGACTCCGGCGGCCGTCGACCGGGCCGGTCGTCCTCGGGCCCCTCGCACTCGGCCGGGGACGACCGTGAACGTCGTGCCCGGAAGACCTGCCGCGACGCGGTAGGCGCGGGCGGTTCGTGTTCCGGAGCGCTCCTCGCGGCCGGCCGCGGAACAGGAGGTCGACGGCGCCTTGTTCCGCGCCGGGCCGAGCCGCCGGGGTTACCGCTCAGCCGCGAAGGTCGGGGCGAGTGCCGTCAGCAGCCGCCCGGCGTACTCCTGTTCGTCGTCCGCGAACTGCGGGTAGTCGGCGATGAAGTGGTCCCACTCCACGTAACCGAGAGCCTCCTCGACGTCGGCGAAAAGGATCTCCTCCCGGTCCGTGTACGGCCATTCGCCGGACAGCCTGAACACCTCGTGCAGCAGGTCGTACGACAGCGGGTGCGACTCGGCCAGCAGGACCGCGTCGTGGAGATCCTTGCCCTGTACGTACATGTCGTTGACCAGCCATTGCACCTTCCAGGCCAGGGACAGACCCGGGCTCGCCGCCTGCACCTCCTCACCGGCGACCACGGCCCGCACCGGTTGCTCGGGCAGCCTCTCGTTGAAGACGAAGTCGAGCTGCACCTGGCCGCCGGGCATTCCCGGCACCCGCCACGGCAGCACCATCCGGCGGCCGGGCACCCGGTCGTACGTCCAGATGTACTCGGACTCGGCACCGCTCGCGTCGATCGTCGGCGCTCCGCCGCGCTCCTCGGCCGTGCGCTGCGCCGCCGAAGCGATCTCGTCGAGCATCGTGCCCGTGCGCTCCTCGTCGAGGGCCCAGTCCGCCGGAACCACCACGTAGTCCAGATCCTTCGGCTCACGGGCCTTCGGCCCGAACCACCCGGCCATCAGCATGCTGCCGCGCAGCACGAGGGAATCCGCCCACCGCGAGCGGGCCACGGCAACGGCAACGGTCTCCAGGGCGTTGCGCCGTGCGGCCTGCCAGGCATCCGACCCGGCGGTGTCCAGGGGCCTGTAAGCCGCGTCGAAATGCTTGAGCGCCGGGTCGAACACCCTGTGACGCGCGCCCTCTTGGCCGATGCCCGCATGCAGCGTGCGCGGCAGGCGCATACGCCGGCGCTCGCGCTCCGCGGACGGCTCGTCGGGCCCGCCGGGAAGCCGCGCCATCGATGCCTCGTTCACTGCCCCGACCTCTCCTCGATCCAGCCGTCGTCCACCGACAGATCACTGTCGTACAGCACGAACTCCCGTTCCTGCGAAAGGATTTCGTACCGCTGAGCCCGCAGGTCCGCGGCCAGCGCGTCGCACACCGCGCCTGCCTCCCCGGCCGACACCCCACGGCACCGCTGCGTCACGAACCGCTCGTGGCGGCCCCCCGCCGCCACCCGTCGGGCGTTCCACGACAGATGCGCCCCGTGCCGGACCGCCAGCGCCGTCAGCGCCTCCCGGTCGAACTCCTCGTCCAGCAGCAGCTTCAGATGGTGCTCGAAGTACCCGCCGGAGGCGGCGGACCGGACCGCCGGGGACCACGGCGTCGTCTCGATCTTCACCCGCACCGGATCGAAGCCCGCCGCCCTGAGCCGCCCCACCAGCCGCTCGGCGGAGGCCCGTTGCTCCGCGACGCCGTCCGCGCCCTTCAGCGTCAGCATCGGCTGCGACAGCATCCGGCCCCGCGCCAGTTCGATGAGTGTCACCTTCAGCCCGGCCGCCCGCGCCCATGCGTCCAACCGCTCCACGCCGCCGTCCGGGCAGCGAACGGTCACATGGGTCTCGTACTCACAGCTCTTGTGCACCGGCAGATGCTCCCAGACCCCCGCAGGACAGGCATCCGAGTAACCGACCGGTCACGCACGGGTCTCAAAAAGTCACCGCACGCCCCTCGTGGCAGGGATGTGTCGTACCCCACACTGGGGGCGGTGCCTGAGCCCTCGGAGCTGCCGTACGCCCCCGACCGGCAGCGATCACCCTGGAGGTCGCCCCCGTGCAGACCCAGACCCTGACCGAGACCGACGCCGCCGCGGCCGTCGCCGCGGCCGACGTCGAGCAGGTGCCCGCACAGGGCCGGCCCGCCGGACACCCCGAGGCGGTGCCCGTGGCCGAGGAAGTCGTGGAGGACCTCGACCCGCCCGAGCCGCCGCGGCCCGCCGCCCGCGCCTCCGACAGCAGCGGCCCGTCGTCCGACCTGTTCCGCCAGTATCTGCGCGAGATAGGCCGCATCCCGCTGCTCACCGCAGCCGAGGAGGTCGAACTCGCCCGCCGGGTGGAGGCAGGGCTCTTCGCCGAGGAGCGGCTGGCGGACACCCCCGACCCGGACTCCCGGCTCGCCGTCGACCTCGACCGGCTGGTCGTCATGGGCCGGGTCGCCAAGCGGCGGCTGATCGAGGCCAACCTCCGCCTCGTCGTCTCCGTCGCCAAGCGCTACGTCGGCCGCGGACTGACCATGCTCGACCTCGTCCAGGAGGGCAACCTGGGCCTGATCAGGGCGGTCGAGAAGTTCGACTACGCCCGCGGCTACAAGTTCTCGACCTACGCGACCTGGTGGATCCGCCAGGCCATGTCCCGCGCACTCGCGGACCAGGCCCGCACCATCCGGGTCCCCGTCCATGTCGTCGAGCTGATCAACCGTGTGGTGCGGGTACAGCGCCGGATGCTTCAGGAACGGGGCTACGAACCGACCCCCGAGGAGGTCGCCGCGCAGCTCGACCTGGCGCCCGAGCGGGTGGGCGAAGTCCTGCGCCTCGCCCAGGAACCGGTGTCGCTGCACGCGCCCGTGGGCGAGGAGGACGATGTCGCGCTCGGCGACCTGATCGAGGACGGCGACGCCGCGTCGCCCGTCGAGTCGGCGGCCTTCCTCCTGCTCCGCGAGCACCTCGAAGCGGTCCTCTCCACCCTCGGTGAACGCGAACGCAAGGTGGTGCAACTGCGCTACGGCCTGGCGGACGGCCGCCCCCGCACGCTGGAGGAGATCGGCCGCCTCTTCGGCGTGACCCGCGAACGCATTCGCCAGATCGAGTCCAAGACCCTCAACAAACTCCGCGACCACGCGTTCGCGGACCAGCTGCGCGGCTACCTGGACTGACGTCCGGCTCGTCGAGCCCTCCAGCGGCTCCTATGTCAGCGTGACGTCCTCTGCCCGGGTGTGCAGCGTGAGCCCCGTGTCGCCGACGGAGACGCTCTTTGTCTCAAGGCCCAGAGGGAGTTCCGGCAGTTCCCGTTTCGTCTCCTCCAATGCCCGGCCCAGGGCCGGGGCTGTGGCGGGGTCGACGGGCCGGCCGCCCAGTGACGCGGCGGTCGGCCGGACGGTGAGGACATTGCCTACCAGAACCACCTCGGCGCTGATGGTCAACGGCATCCCGAAGAGGTCGCGGCTGATGAGCAGTTGGTCCTCAGCCCCTGACATCCGCGTCTCGGGACCGAGCCGGGTCTGCAGGAATGGCTGTGGACGGAAGGACGGAGCGAGGTCGCCAGACACGGGAGAAGATCGCCGATGCTCTGCCGGCCATGCTGGACGAGGGCATCTCGCAGTTTCCCGCCGATGCCGATGCCGATGCCGTCGCCGAGCGGGCGGGCGTATCGCGGCGCCTCGTGTTCCACCACTTCACCGACGTGAACCAGCTCGTCGAAGTGGCCATCGCCCGGCGCCTCGCCGCCCTCGAGGCGCGGGTCGAGCCGCTGCCGACGACCGGCTCACGCGAGGAACGGGTCACCGCACTGACGGCCCAGCGGGCACGGATCCTGGAATGGGTGACTCCTGCCCGCCTGGCCGTACCACGGCTGGAGCGGGCGGAGCGCATCCGAGAAGCCGAAGCGGCAGTGTTCGCCCGGGCCAAGGCGCGCCTGGCCGAAGTCCTCGCTCCGGAACTGGACCGACTCCCCGAGCCCGCCCGCACCGAACTCCTCCACGGACTCGACGCTGTCACCACATGGGGTGCGTGGCACCACTGGCGCACCAGCGGACTTGACGCGGAAGCGGCTCGAGCCGTCATGGCATCGACCGTGCACACCTTGCTGCGGTCCACCGATCACGCAGCTGCCGACGGCGGTTGAGCCTGCCGCCTCGCGCACGGGGAGGGCGGGTGCGGGAGCAGGCCCGCCCCGCCCCCGCCCGTCACTCGACCTCCACCACCGCCTGCGCGAACTGCGCCGCGTACAGCCGCGCGTACGCGCCGTTCGCCGCCAGCAGCCCCTCATGCGTGCCCTGTTCGACGATCGCGCCGTTCTCCATCACCAGGATCACGTCCGCGTCCCGGATCGTGGACAGCCGGTGCGCGATCACAAAGCTCGTCCGCCCGTGCGCGAGGCGCGCCATGGCCTTCTGGATCAGCACCTCGGTACGTGTGTCCACCGAGCTCGTCGCCTCGTCCAGCACCAGGATCACCGGGTCCGACAGGAACGCCCGCGCGATGGTGATCAGTTGCTTCTCGCCGGCGCTGACGCCCGATCCCTCGTCGTCGATCACGGTGTCGTAGCCGTCGGGCAGCGTACGGATGAACCGGTCCGCGTGCGCGGCCCGCGCCGCTTCCTCGATCTCCTCGCGGGTGACGTCACGGGACGCGCCGTACGCGATGTTCTCCGCGATCGTGCCGCCGAACAGCCACGTGTCCTGCAGCACCATCCCTATGCCCGACCGCAGTTGCTCCCGCGGCATCGTGGCGACGTCGACGCCGTCGAGGGAGATCCGGCCGCCGGTCACCTCGTAGAACCGCATCAGCAGATTGACCAGCGTCGTCTTGCCCGCGCCCGTCGGGCCGACGATCGCGACCGTGTGGCCGGGTTCGACGGCGAGTGACAGGTCCTCGATGAGCGGCTTGTCGGGGGCGTAGCGGAACGACACCCTCTCCAGCGCCACCCGGCCCTGCGGCCGCGGCGGCTCAGGGAGCGCTTCAAGACCGGCGCCGGTCCCGGCGTCCGGCTCCTGCTCCTCCGCGTCGAGCAGTTCGAAGATCCGCTCGGCCGACGCGACACCCGACTGCACCAGGTTCGCCATCGAGGCGACCTGCGTCAGCGGCATCGAGAACTGGCGCGAGTACTGGATGAAGGCCTGCACATCACCGATCGACAGCGTGCCCGACGCGACCCGCAGACCGCCGACGACCGCGACCAGCACATAGTTCAGATTGGAGATGAAGAACATCAGCGGCTGCATCACGCCGCTGTTGAACTGCGCCTTGAACCCGGCCTCGTACAACGCCTCGTTCTGCTCGGCGAAGCCCCGGGCGGATTCCTCATGCCGCCCGAAGACCTTCACCAGCGTATGACCGGTGTACATCTCCTCGACGTGGGCGTTTAGCGCGCCCGTCGACTTCCACTGCTGCACGAAGTGCGGCTGCGACCGTTTGCCGATCTTCGTCGCCACGAACACCGACACCGGCACGGTCACCAGCGCGACCAGCGCCAGCAGCGGAGAGATCCAGAACATCATCACCAGCACGCCCACGATGGTGAGCAGCGAGTTGATCAGCTGTCCCATGGACTGCTGCAGGGTCTGCGAGATGTTGTCGATGTCGTTGGTGGCCCGGCTGAGCACCTCGCCGCGCTTGGCCTTGTCGAAGTACGACAACGGCAGCCGCGACAGCTTCGCCTGCACGTCCTCGCGCATGCGGTACACGGTCCGGTTGATCACCTTGATCGACATGCGGGTCGACACGAGCATCAGCAGGCCCGCCGCCACGTACACGGCGAGTGCCGCCAGCAGCACATTGCCGACAGCGGTGAAGTCGATGCCGTTGCCGGGCGTGAAGTCCACCCCGGCGAGCATGTCGGCGAGCGAGCCGTCGCCCTCGTTCCGCACGCCGTCGATCGCCTGCTCCTTGGTGGTGCCCTCGGGCATCTCCCGGCCGACGACCCCGGCGAATATCAGGTCGGTCGCCATGCCGAGGATCTTCGGCCCGACGACCGTCAGCGCGACACTCAGGACACCTGCCGCCAGCATCAGCCACAGCGGGCCCCGCTCCGGCGCGAGCTGCCGCAACAGCCGCTTGCCCGAGCCCTTGAAGTCCATCGACCGCTCGCCGGACTGGCCCATCATCATTCGTCCACCCGGCCCGCTCATGCGGCCTCAGCCTCCGTCAGCTGCGAGAGCACGATCTCCCGGTACGTCTCATTGCTCTCCATCAGCTCGCGGTGACTGCCCGTCCCCACGACCTGCCCCTCGTCGAGGACCACGATCCGGTCCGCGTCGCGGATCGTCGACACGCGCTGCGCGACGATCACCACCGTCGCGTCGGCCGTCTCGTCCGCGAGCGCGGCGCGCAGCGCCGCGTCCGTCGCGTAGTCCAAGGCGGAGAAGGAGTCGTCGAACAGATAGATCTCCGGCCGCTGCACCAGGGTCCGCGCGATCGCGAGCCGCTGGCGCTGGCCTCCGGAGACATTGGTGCCGCCCTGGGCGATGGGCGCGTTCAGCCCGGCGTCGAGCCCGCGAACGAAGTCGGCCGCCTGGGCGACCTCCAGCGCCTGCCACAGTTCGTCGTCGGTCGCGTCCGGATCCCCGTAGCGCAGATTGGTCGCCACGGTGCCGGAGAAGAGGTACGGCTTCTGCGGCACGAGCCCGACCGTCCGCGCCATCAGCGCCGGTTCCAGCTCCCGTACGTCCACGCCGTCGACGAGAACCTCGCCGCCGGTCACGTCGAACAGCCGGGGCACCAGCCCCAGCAGGGTCGACTTGCCGCTGCCGGTCGAGCCGATGATCGCGGTGGTCTCGCCGGGCCGGGCCACCAGATCGACGGAGCGCAGCACGGACTCCTCCGCGCCCGGGTAACGGAAGTCGACACCCCGCACCTCCAACTGCCCGCGGGCGCGCAGCTCCCGCACGGGCGCCGCGGGCGGGACGACGCTGGACTCCGTGTCCAGCACCTCCTGGATGCGCTCGGCGCACACCTCGGCACGCGGCACCATCATGAACATGAAGGTGGCCATCATCACGGCCATCACGATCTGCATCAGATACGCGAGGAACGCGGTCAGCGCGCCGATCTGGATCGCGCCGCTGTCGATGCGGTGCGCACCGAACCAGACGACGGCGACGGAGGACACGTTCACCACGGTCATCACGGTGGGGAACATCAGCGCCATCAGCCGGCCGGTGGACAGCGACACGTCGGTCAGCTCGTCGTTCGCGCCGCGAAAGCGTTCCTTCTCGTAGGTGTCGCGCACGAACGCGCGGATCACGCGGTTGCCGGTGATCTGCTCGCGCAGCACCCGGTTCACCGTGTCCAGCCGCTCCTGCATGGTGCGGAACAGCGGCCGCATCTTCTTGACGATCAGCGATACGGAGATGCCCAGCACCGGCACGACCGCCAGCAGCACACCCGACAGTGGCACGTCCTGGCCGAGGGCCATCACGATGCCGCCGACACACATGATCGGCGCGGAGACCATCAGCGTGAACGCCAGCAGCACCAGCATCTGGACCTGCTGGACGTCATTGGTCGTACGGGTGATCAGCGACGGCGCACCGAACTGGCCGACCTCGCGCGCGGAGAAGCTCTGCACCCTGGCGAAGATGTCGGCCCGCACGTCCCGCCCGAGCGCGGACGCGGTCCGGGCGCCGTGCAGAACGGCCCCGATGTTGCAGAGCACCTGGACGACGCTGACCGCGATCATCAGCGCCCCGACCGTCAGGATGTAGCCGGTGTCCCCTTTGACGACACCCTTGTCGATGATGTCGGCGTTGAGGGTGGGCAGATAGAGGGTGGCACTGGTCTGCAGCAGTTGCAGCACCACCAGCAGGGCGATGGGTTTCTTGTACGGACTGAGGTACGTCCGCAGCAGTCGTATCAGCACACGCTGTCTCTCGGGCTCGGCAAGGTCGGGGGTCACCCCATCTTCCGACACCCGACCACACCAACCCCAGCGGTTTTCGCCAAGCACGGGTCAAGAACGGGCCGTCACCGAGCGGCGGAGAACGCCCCCGGGTGGATGTGGTCGCGGGTCGCCCCGTACTGCTGGCGCACGGCCTTGCCCACCGCGGCGTCCTCGCCCGCCTCGAAGACCTGCGCCGCGGCGCCCTGCCAGGCCGGCGGCACCTGCGGGGAGTGCGTTCCGTTCGCGGCGCCCAGCGCCCAGGCCGCCTGCCGGGCCGCACCCAGCGCCGCGTAGTCGGCGGGCTGCGGCACGACGACCTGCGCTGCGAAGATCGCGGGGGCGATCGCCTGCACGGCGGGCAGCTCGGCGGCCGCCCCGAGCAGGAACACCCGACGCACATCGACGCCGCGCCCGCGCAGCACGTCGAGCGCGTCCGCCAGCGAGCAGAGCATGCCCTCGAACGAGGCCCGCGCCAGATGCTCCGGCCTCATCGACTCGCGCCGCAGGCCGCTGAGCGTGCCGGCGGTGTGCGGCAGCTGCGGGGTGCGCTCGCCCTCCAGATACGGCAGCAGCACCAGCCCGGAGGAGCCGGGCGTCGACTTCATGGCGAGCGCCGACAGTTCGGCCAGCTCGGCGACGCCCAGCAGCTCGGCCGTGCCGCGCAGCGCGCGCACGGCGTTGAGGGTGTGCACCACCGGCAGGTGCATCCCGGTCGCGTCGGCGAACGAGGTGATCATGCCGCTCGGGTCGGCCAGCGCCTCGTGGTGCACGGCCATCACGGAGCCGGACGCGCCCAGCGACACCACCGCGTCGCCGACGCCGACACCGAGCCCGAAGGCCGCCGCCATCGTCTCCCCGGTACCTGCCGAGATCAGCAGCCCTTCGGGGGTGGTCCCGGCCGCTTCGGCGGGGCCGAGGACATCGGGCAGCGCGCACTGGTGCCCGAGGGCGAGTTCGACGAGGTCGGGACGGTAGGAGCCGGTGCCCGCCGACCAGTAGCCGGTGCCGGAGGCGCCGCCGCGGTCCGTGGTCCGCCGCGCCGGGCGGCCCAGCAGCTGCCACACCAGCCAGTCGTGCGGCTGCATCACGCCCGCGACCCGCTGTGCGTGCTCCGCCTCGGTGCGCGCCAGCCAGCGAAGCTTCGCCACCGGCTGGGCGGACTGCGGCACCGATCCGACGGCCTCGGCCCAGGCCTGCCGGCCGCCGAGCGCGTCGATCAGATCGGCTGCGGCGACCTGGGCGCGCTTGTCGTTGCCGAGCAGCGCGGGCCGCACGAGACCGCCCTGCGCGTCGAGAGTGATCAGACCGTGCTGCTGGGCGGAGACCCCGATGGCCTGCACGCCCTCCAGCAGCCCGCCGCCGGCGGCCTCGCCGAGCGAGAGCAGCCATGCCTGCGGATCGACCTCGGTGGCTTTGGGTTCGACGGGATGCGGCGCATACCCCTGGCGCAGTACGGCACCCGTGTCCGCGTCACAGACGACGATGCGTGTGAACCCGGACGAGCTGTCCAACCCGGCGACTATCCCCATGGTCGGAATTCTGCCGTACCCCGGGAGTCCTCACCGCATGAGCTGCCGGTAAGGCGGCCGGATGTGTCGGCGGGGCCCGGTTTCCCGGGCCGCCGCGTCAGGTGTTGGTGGTTCCCCAGTCGTCCTCGGCGCCCGCACCGCGCTCCCGCAGCGCCCGCACCCGCTCCGCCACCGATTCCGGCACGCGGTCGCCCACCTTGTTGCTCACGGCGTGGAACGCCTTGCCGGCCGCCTCGCGACCGTTGTGCGCGGCGGACTCGGCGGCATTGCGCACCGCCGGGTTCTGCGAGATCTGCCGCGCGGACTTCTTGAGCTGCTCGTAGCGCTCGCGCCCGGCCCGTGTGCCGAGCACAAAGCCGAGGGCCAGTCCGGCGACGAACGTGAGCTTGTACCGCATGGGTGTCACCTTCCGTTGCGTCGGTGCTGCCCGCCTACCCGTCGGAGCCCGTGATCACCCGGCACCGAACCGATTGGCGGAGCACCCCCCTGCTTGCGCTAATGTATGTGTCGCAGCGAGCGCACGCCCCCCGGGAGGCCCCTGGTGGGTACGTTCGGTGCATACGCAGCAATCCCCTGTAGCTCAATTGGCAGAGCAGCCGGCTGTTAACCGGCAGGTTACTGGTTCGAGTCCAGTCGGGGGAGCGCGATCCCCTGTAGCTCAATTGGCAGAGCATTCGGCTGTTAACCGGAGGGTTGCTGGTTCGAGTCCAGCCGGGGGAGCAGATACGGAAGAGGGCCCCGACGTGGGTCCTCTTTCGCGTTTCCGGGCCTCGTTCGTGTGCCGTGCGCAACATCCGGAACCGTGGGCCACGCTGCGATGTCTTCATGGTCGAGCGTTGCCGACCATCCGAAGCAGGAGATCGTATGACCGGCTATGCTGCGGCAGACGGCGCGCACAAATGTGCGCGACGCGCCGTAAGGGGCGGTAGCTCAGCCGGTTAGAGCAGCGGACTCATAATCCGTCGGCCGTGGGTTCGAGTCCCACCCGCCCCACCGCGCGCTACGCGTGCAGAATCGTTCTCAGCCGTCGCATGACGAGCATGCCCCCGGAACGCCGCACATCAAGTGCGACGCGCCGGGGGCCTTTTGCCGTACGCCCGGATGCCGGACGGTCAGTCGCGCAGCAGCTTGTTCATCCGGGTGATCTCGGCGCTCTGGCCGGCGATCACGTCCCCGGCGAGATCCCTGGCCGGCCGGTAGGAGCCGGCGCTCCGTTCCGTCCTTGCCATCTCGACCGCGCCCTTGTGGTGTTCGACCATCAGGGTCAGGAACGCGGTGTCGAACCCGGCACCCGAGGTCTTCTCCAACCGGTCCATCTCGTCGGACGTCATCATTCCCGACGTCGCGTGACCGGAGTGTCCGCCTTCGGCGCCCGCGGCGCCCTCGGCCGGGACCTGCTCGCCCCAGGACGTCAGCCAACCTGACAGAGTCCTGATCTCCGGTCCCTGCGCCGAGCGGATCTGCGCCGCGAGCTCCTTCACCTCCGCGGAGCCGGCGCGGGTCTCGGCCAGGGCGGCCATCGCCAGGGCCTGGCGGTGGTGCGGGATCATCCCCTGGGAGAACGCGACGTCGGCGGCGTTGGGCTTGCCTTCGGCGGCCGGAGTGGAGGCGGCGGGGCTGATGTTGCCGTGGCCGCCGTGGGCGGCGGAGCCGTCCTCGGACGAGCCGCACGCGACCAGGACGAGGGCGGCGGTGGCGGTGGCCGCGAGCGCGGCGGCGCGGCGGGGCAGGGAGGCGTATGCGGTCATGGTGGTGCAACTCCTGTGCTGTGGAGACGAAAAGGGCATGTGGGAGCGGCGGGACGCCGCCGGGGCTGCCCTATATGCGCAGGAGTTGGAGTTCGCTGAGGGAGGGTGGTCCGCGGCCGGCGGGGTGCTGCGGGCGCTCGCCTGCGGGGACTGTTTCCGCGGGTGCCGTGCCTGTCGGCGCGGTGGCAAGGGCGGGTGGCGTGGGGGCGCCGCTGATTCCGCCCGCCGCGCAGGTTCCGTCCGCGTGCTCGACGTGACCGCCGGATGTGCCGTGTTCCTGGTCCGCGTGGGAGTGTCCCGCGCAGCTCGGCTCCGGGTGGGACGCGGGTGCGGAGGCCGCCTGCGCATGGGCCGCGGGGACGTAGGGGCCGAGCCCGTGCATCGCCACGACGCCCAGAAGGACGGCGAGCATCAGCAGCAGGCCGGTCCGGGCCCCGCGGGACCCGGTCGTGCGCTGCCGCTGCCGTCTCATGGCCGCCATCGTAGAGGGGAGCGGTACGCGCGCAGGGCGCGGCACTTGCGAAGGCCCCGGCGTTCCGCTCGCCGGGGCCTTCGCAAGTGCCGCGTCTCAGGACTGCGTCTCGCTGATGTTGACCATCCAGGCGACGCCGAACTTGTCGACGCACATACCGAAGACGTCGCCCCACATCTGCTTCTCCAGTGGGACGGACACGTTGCCGCCCGCGGACAGCTTCTCCCAGTAGCCCTTCAGTTCATCGGCGTTGTCGCCGCTGAGGCTGACGGCGAAGTTGCTGCCCTGCTTGTACTCCATCCCGGGCGGGGTGTCGGCACCCATGAGCGTGAAGCCGTTCGCGGTCTCCAGCATGCTGTGCATGATCTTGTCGGCCTGGTCCGCGGCATCCGCCGCCTGGAAGTCGCCGAAGGTGTGGGACGTAAGGGTGCCGCCGAAGACGCCCTTGTAGAACTCCATGGCTTGCTTCGCGTCGCCGGAGAAGCTGATGTAGGGGTTGAGTCGAGAGGCCACCGCGTGATCCTTTCGTGGCGGATTGTCCGAGTTGTAGGGTAGTCCCGCCCGACGCCCGGCGGGCGTGGTCCGGGGGTGTGTTCCGGGGTGCGGGGGAGCACAGTTCCTCGTCGTGAGGTGTTTCGCGCGGTAACCCGGTGGGTGACGGACCGATTTCGGGCATACGTCAAGACCGGACGCTTCAATGGCGCGTCATTGTTGTTCTTACTCGCGTTCCAGAAAGCGGCCCCCGGGCCCGCCAGGTGTCTTGTCCTGGGCGTTGTGAATGGCGGTCGTTCCAGAACTCTTGTTACTGACAGGCCAGTTGTGTAAGGGTGAGCTTCCTCACCGTCCGAACAAACGCCATTCTGATCAACCGTTCGAATTCATGTGGGCGAACCTCTCCAAAAGAGGACGGCGTCGCCACCAGAAGGTATGTACCAACAGGTGCACGCCTTTCGACCGGCTGTCGGCATCCATCGACCGGAGCCGACGGCTCATCTGCAACCCCCCACCGCAATGCCATGGATGGAAAGACGTCTATGCAGCACCCCAGCACGTCCGGGAACGTGCCGTCCACGCAGCCCAGCCGCTCACCCGGGATCTCCGACGAGGAGTTCGCCGCGGCGCTGCAGGCCAGTGCGGGAGCACAGGAGGCGCATCCCGTGGCCGCCCTTCTGGCGCGGCACTGGCAGCCCGTGTTCGATTACGCCTCGATCTGCGCGCCGTCGGCGAAAATCGCCTCGATGCTCGGTACGGCGGCTTTCGCGCAGCTCTTCGAGAATCTGGCGCGCAACGGTACGGCGGGCGCGCTGCGCCCCCATCTGCTGGTGACAACCCGTCATATGGCGAAGACGTGGGCCGGTGACCAGCGGATCAGCACGATGCTGCCCGGGCTGATGATTCCCGAGCCGCCGGCCGAGAACAGACAATTGGTCTCGCGTGCTTTCCACGCAATGCCGATGACGGCTCAGGTACTGCTCTGGCATGCCGAGGCGGAGGCCGAAGGAATATCCATACCCGCCGGTTTGTTGGGTATTGATCCACGTTCCGCGACCGAACAACTCGAGCAAACGCGCGAACAGTTCCGGCAGATGTGCGTACGGGTCCACCGTGAGCACGCGCCCACCGGCGAATGCCGGCACTACAACCGCCTCCTCGACATATCGCTGCGCCGCGGCGGGGCGCTGATCCCCGACATCCAGGTGCACCTGTCGGAGTGCCGCTACTGCCGCTTCGCCGCAGACCAGCTCAGGCAGTCCGGAGGACGGCTCGGCGTGCTGCTCGCCGAAGCACTGCTCGGCGGGGCGGCGCACGCCTACCTCGACTCCCGCCCCGGCCGCCGCCGTCAGAACCGGCTGAAGACCGGGCAGAGCGCCGGTTCCGGCGGAACCTCAGCCTCCGGGACGCGCGGCAGCGGCCGCCACTCCCGCAGCGGCCGCACCCGCGCGCTGCCCGCCCTGGTGCTGCGCGGCAGGCGCGCCGCCGTGGAGCGGGCCACGCCCTCCGCGCTGGGGCTCGGCGTCGCCGTCGCCGTCACCGGGGTCCTGGCGGTCACCCTCGTGTCGACCCTGTGGTCGGACGACTCCGACGAGGCGGGCCCGCCCATTCCCAGCGGTGCGGTCACTGGGACCGCACCGCCCGCTGCCGGCGCGACCCCGCCGTCGCCCTCACCCTCGCCGTCCACGCCGCAGCCCTCGGCCACCTCGGCCGCCCACCCGGTCGGACCGCTGACCACCCGGCTGCGCAACGTCGAGGCGGATCTGTGCGTCGACTTCGCCGGCAGCGAGGCGAAGAAGGACGTGGACATCCTGATGGCGGCCTGCTCCTCGTCGCCCAGCCAGCAGTGGGTGTACGAGAACGACGGCCGGCTGCGCAGTTCGGCCGCGCCCGAGCTGTGCCTGGATTCCCACGGACTCGATGGCATCGTTGTCGCGGACGAGTGCTCCGGGCCCACCGCGCCGGATGCCGGTGACGACCGCTACGACCTCACCATCCAGGGCCAGGTCATCCCGCGCTGGAACGAACGGCTCGCCGTCGTCCCCGCCTCGACCGACCCCGGATCACCTCTCGTGGTCAAGATGCGTGACGGCTCGCCGGGCCAGATCTGGACGACCGACGCGGTGCCGGCCGGTGCGCAGCCGCAGTCCGGGGCGGAGTCGGGGACGGATGCGCCGTACACGAAGGAGGTGAACGGCCCGCTGCCCGCCGACCCTCGCTGCGTACCGGAGACGTGTGAGGCATCGCCGCCCACGGCGAACGCGGGAACCCGCGGTTCCAGGGCGCCGTCCGCCGCGCCCGGTAGCTCCGGCGCCGCACCGGGTCCCGGGACCGAGGCCGGCCTGCGCCGCGTGAGTGACGAACCGCCCGCCGCGCAGGAACGGCAGGCGACGCCCCACCATCGCCCCCCGGCGCCGGCGGCGGTGCAGCCGCGCCCGGCGACGTGGAACGCCGAGCCGGCCGACAGACGCTAGGGCCTCTCGGGCGCGCCCCCGGCCGTGCCCGCCTGCCCAGCCTCACCGAGGCCGGGCAGGGTCAGTCGAGCGGCGGGACCTCGCCCACCGTCGTCGACAGGTCGATCACGGAGAACACGGCGCCCTGCTGGTCCGCCACCGACGCGTATCGGCCGAACGGGCCGTCCATCGGGCCCCGGTCCAGCCTGCCGTCCATCGCCGTGATCCTCGCGATGGCCGCGTCGCAGTCGTCCACCGCGAAGTACACGTTCACGTACGGGGACACCTCCGGTCCGTACTCCGCCCCCATCCGCAGTCTCCCCGCGACGGGTTCGCCGCCCACGTGCCACACGTCGAAGTCCACCGAGTCGTCCCGCATCCGCTTCACCTCGTACGGGAAGACGGCGGCGAAGAAGGCGTCCGCCCTCTCCACGTCCCTGGTGGTGACCTCCGCCCAGCAGTAGGCGCCCGGTTCGCCCGTCCTCTCGAATCCCTGGTGGCTGTCCGGCTGCCAGACGCTGAAGTACACGCCGCTCGGATCGCGGGCCGTGACCATCGTGCCGAAGTCGGCGACCTTCATCGGATCCATCGTCAGCGTGCCGCCGTTGTCACGGATCGCGCCCGCGGTCGCCTCGACGTCCGCGCCGGCGAAGTAGAGGTTCCATGCGGGCCGAACACCCTCCATGCCCGGCATCTGCGGGACGATCGCCGCGACCGCCCTGCCGTCCGACCGGGCCTGCGTGTAGCCGCCGAACTCCGCCGACGACTCGTCGAACGTCCAGCCGAGCACTTCGCCGTAGAAACGCTTCGCGCCCTCGAGATCGGGGAACATCGCGTCGGCCCAGCAGGGTGAGCCCTCGGGGTGCACTGCCATGGTGCCCAAGCCTCCAGGTCGTGGATCGCCCCCGGAACAAGCTAGGTGTTCCACCGCCGGAGCGCCCGTCGGCGAACCATGCGCCCCGGCCGTCGGTCAGGCGCCCGCCGCCTGCTGGCGGGAGGCCGCCATGGCAGCTACCCGCCAGCGCGATACCTGCCTCAGTCAACTTCCCAGCCGCCAAACTCGTCGCAGCGTCCGGAACCACCCCGTCAACCGGGCGTGAACGAGGAGAGGCTTCCATGACAAGAGCACCCGCGAGGCGCAGGGCCCGGCTGATGGCCGCCGGTCTCTCGCTCGTACTGCTCCCTGCCGGACAGGCACTGGCCGCCACCGCGGACCGCGATCCTGCCGCGCCGCCGGCCACCGCCGCCGCCCGCGCGGCGCACACCGTCAGCCTGGTCACCGGCGACAAGGTTACCGTCACCGACCTCGGCAGCGGCAAGAAGGCGGTCGACGTGCAGCGCCCCAAGGGGGCTTCCGGCGCCGTACGCAGCGAGATCTCCGACGGCAGGATCACCGTCGTCCCGGACGAGGCTCGGCCGTACCTGAACGCGGGCATCCTCGACAAGCGGCTGTTCGACGTCACCACTCTGATCGAGCAGGGCCTCGACGGGGACGACGGGACGCCGCTGATCGTCTCGTACGCGAAGAACGCGCGCAGCGCCACGCCGCGGGGGGCCGAAACGGTCCGCGCCCTGCCCAGCATCAACGGGGCGGCCGTCGAGGCCGCCGCGTCGGGCGACTTCTGGCGTTCCGTCACCGCAGGTGCGGCGCGCTCCCGGTCCGCGTTCGCCGCCGGGGTCACCAAGGTGTGGCTGGACGGGCAGGTCAAGGCCGACATGGCCGAGTCCAACGCCCAGATAGGCACTCCGGAAGCATGGGAGGCCGGGCTCACCGGCAAGGGTGTCAAGGTCGCCGTCCTCGACACCGGTGTGGACGCCGAGCACCCGGACCTGGCGGGCCGCATCACCGAGTCCAGGTCCTTCATCGAGGGGCAGGAGGTCGCCGACCGCAACGGTCACGGCACCCATGTCTCCTCCACCGTCGGCGGCAGCGGCGCCGCGTCGGACGGCAAGGAGCAGGGTGTCGCCCCCGAGGCGACGCTCGCCGTCGGCAAGGTCCTCAGCGACGAGGGCAGCGGCAGCGAGTCGCAGATCATCGCCGGCATGGAGTGGGCGGCCAAGGACATCGACGCCAAGATCGTGTCGATGAGCCTCGGTTCGCAGCAGGGCACCGACGGCACCGACCCGATGGCGCAGGCGGTGAACACCCTGTCCAAGGACACGGGCGCACTGTTCGTGATCGCCGCCGGCAACAGCGGCTACCCCGGCTCCATCGGGTCGCCGGGCTCCGCCGACTCCGCCCTGACCATCGGTGCGGTCGACTCCGCGGACGAGCCCGCGTACTTCACGAGCCAGGGCCCGCGCTTCGGCGACAACGCGCTGAAGCCCGATCTGTCCGCGCCGGGCGTCGACATCCTCGCCGCCCGCTCGCAGCTGACCGCCGGCGAAGGCCCGTACCGGACGATGAGCGGCACCTCCATGGCCACGCCGCACGTCGCGGGTGTGGCGGCGCTGCTCGCCGAGAAGCACCCGGACTGGAGCGGACAGCAGCTCAAGGACGCGCTGATGAGCACGTCGAAGCAGCTCACGGCCGACGCCTACACGATCGGCACGGGCCGCGTCGACGTCCCGGCGGCCGTCGGCGCGACGGTCACCGCCACCGGCAGCGCGGACCTCGGCTTCGTCGGCTGGCCGTACGAAGGCAACGAGCCCGTCACCCGCACCGTGACGTACACCAACCACTCCGACGCGCCGGTCACCCTGGACCTCGCCGTCGAGGGTGTCCCGGCGGGCGTCGCCACGCTCGCCGACACCACGCTCACCGTGCCCGCGCACGGCACCGCCGCGACGACGGTCACCGGTGACGGCACCAAGGCACCCGTCGGCAACACCTCCGGCCGCATCACCGCCACCGCGGCCGGCAAGGCCGTCGCGCACACCGCCGTCGGCATGGTGAAGGAGGAGGAGCGCTACACCCTGACCGTCCACGTCAAGGACCGTGACGGCAACGCCACGGGCGCCTATCTCGGTGTGCAGAAGCTGGAGCAGGGCAACGACCCGTTCCCGGCGACGGTCGACGAGTCCGGCACGCTCGAACTGCGTCTGAAGCCCGGCACGTACTCCGTCGACTCGTTCCTCGACGTGCGCGGCAGCCACGGCAAGGACTCCCTCGGCGTCGGCTTCCTCTCCGAGCCCGGTGTCACCCTCGACCGGGACCGTGAGATCACCCTCGACGCACGCGAATTGCGCGAGGTCAAGGCCGAGGTGGAGCGGCGCACCGAGACCCGTCAGCTGCTGATGGAGTTCAGCCGCAAGGCGAACGGCGTGAACTACGGCGCCGCCGTGCAGGTCCCGCCCAAGTACGACAGCATCTTTGCCGCGCCCACCCGCAAGCCTGCCACCGGCACCTTCGAGTACCGGACCGTGTGGCGGCTCGGCAAGCCGGTCCTCGACGTGGCCGTGGACGGCCGCCGCATCGGCGGGG
Source organism: Streptomyces sp. NPDC043812 (assembly GCF_056436245.1). NCBI lineage: Bacteria > Bacillati > Actinomycetota > Actinomycetes > Kitasatosporales > Streptomycetaceae > Streptomyces > Streptomyces sp. NPDC043812. The sequence continues at coordinate 167,790 of NZ_JBWKCY010000018.1, read as the reverse complement.
CGACCCAGCAGGGCGGCACCACCATGGCCGACGGCAACTGGCGCTCCGGCATCGTGGACGCGGGCGACGGCAGCGCCGCCGCCTACGAGGGCAAGGACGTCCGCGGCAAGGCCGTTCTCGTCCGGCACACCGGTGCGATCGCCCCGGCGCAGCTGGCACAGAACGCCCAGGATGCGGGCGCGAAGATCCTGTTCGTCACCGACGACGCCCCCGGCCGGCTGATGGCCTGGTTCGGCACCGAGGAGTACGAGGACCGGCCGCTGCACGTGGCGACCGTCAACGTCGCCGACGGCGCCCGTCTGGCCGACGCCGCCCGCCGTCACCGGAGCGTGGACATCAGCGCCGACCCGGACCCGTCGTACACCTACGACCTGTCGCAGGGACACCCGGGCGCGATCCCGGACCGGGACCTCACCTACCGTCCCGGCAAGGGCGAACTGGCCGTACTGGACACGAAGTTCCACGCGGCGAAGCCCGCAGACGGCGGCGAGTTCCGCTACTCGATCACCGACACCTTCCCGATCGGCTTCGGCTTCCAGGAGAGGATCAGTTTCCCCGCGGAGCGCACGGACTACGTCAGCACCGGCCCCGGCCAGCTCTGGCACGAGTCGATGAGCAGCGGCCCCGGCGCCCTCGAGCAGCGCAGCGGCCTGGTGGACTACAAGGGCGGCACACGCCCCGAACTCAACTGGTTCAAGCCCGTGCTGCACCCGTGGCTGGGCACCGGGCTCGGCTGGGGACAGGAGCGGGCGGGGAACAACCTGCAGTTCAACACCCCCGGCTGGGGCGACCAGGGCCCCGACCACACCGGATTCGGCGATGTGTGGGGCGACGACTCGATGACGCAGTTCACCGAGGTGTACGTCGACGGGGTGCGGGTCGACCGCAAGATGAGCTCCGGTGCGTACGCCCGCGGCGTCAAGTCGACCGAGCAGGAGTTCAAGGTCGTCACCGACACCACGCTGGACCCCGAGCGCTGGAGGCTGTCGACGAAGGGCCACGCGGAGTGGACGTTCCGCTCCAAGGAGACCCCGTCCGACCGGTGGACGTTCCTCCCGATGCTCAACCTCGGCTTCGACGTCGACACCGACCTGCGCGGTGACGTACGCGGCGGGAAGCGCCTGGACCTCGGGATCTTCTCCGAGTACGTGAAGGGCGCGCCGGACACCGGGAAGATCACCGGTGGCACGCTGGAGGTGTCCTTCGACGACGGCAAGACGTGGACGAAGGTCGGACTCGACGGCGTGCGCGGCAAGTCCGCCGCCTGGGAGGGCTCGGTCCGGGTGCCCCACGACGCGCAGTACATCTCGCTGCGTGCCTCGGCCGCCGACGACAGGGGCGGCTCCGTGAAGCAGGAGATCATCCGCGCGGTGGGCGTGCGGTAACGGTCCGCTGAGCAACGCGAAGGGCCCGGTACGGCGACCGTACCGGGCCCTTCGCCGAGGGTGCTCCGTGCGCCCGCCCGCACAGGGCTAATGAGATCCCCGCCCCACCACCCCGCGGATCACGCCCAGCTCCTTGAGGTCCTGGGGGCGCAGGCGGAGCTGGTCCGCCGTGTGGCGGGCGTCGGAAGGGGCGCGTTTGAGGATCGCCGCGGCCATCTCCGGGGCGATCACCGAGAAATAACTGTCCGGAGCCGCCCAGGTGTTGCCCGGAGCGGCGAGTGCCAGCGCGCCCCCGGAGCCGCCCTCGCCGATCAGCAGTGTGGTCAGCGGTGTGCGCGCCGCGGCCATCGCCGCGAACAGCTCCGCGATCGCCGCGCCCGCTCCCGCCCGCTCCGCCTCGGCGTCGTTCGCCGCACCCGGTGTGTCCACCAGCGTCAGCACCGGCAGCCGGAAGCGGTCCGCCAGCCGCACCACCCGCGCCGCCGTGCGGAAACCGGCCGGCCGGTTCGCCGTCCCGCACTGCGCCGCGTACGCCACCGGCCGCCCGTCCCGCAGGCCCACCCCGCAGAGCATCCCGGGGTCTTCCCCGCCGCAGCGGTCGCCCCGCAGCGGCTCGCGCCGTGCGAAGTAGTCGTCGAGATAGGCCTCCGCCCGGGGCCTGACCGATGCCCGGGCCGCCAGCACGGCGTCCCATCCGCTGCCCGGCAGCTCCCCGGCCTCGCCCAGCGCGCGCGGCGGCGGAACCGGGTCGGGATCGTCGGCCGCCCCGGCCGTGGCGAGCGCGCCGACCCAGAAGGCAACGGTGTCCCGCAGCGCATCGGGCCGTACGACCGCGTCGATCTGGCCCGCCGCGAGCTGGCCCTCCGCCGTGTACGCCGCCGGGTCCGCGTCCGCCGGGCGTACCCGGGAGCCCGCGAAGCCGACCTGCGCGCCGGGCAGTGCGAGGATCACATCCGCACCCGCCCCGAGCGTCGCCCAGCCGCCGCCCGTCGTCGGGTCGCGCAGTACGGCGACATGCGGGACGCCCGCCTCGCGCAGCAGCACCGACGCGCGCGCCACCCGCTGCAACTGGGACAGCGCGATCATCCCCTCCTGCATCCGGCTGCCGCCCGTCGCGATCAGCGACACGAGCGGCCTGCGGCTTTCGCGCGCCAGGGTGTAGGCGGCCTCCAGCCGGGCGCCGGCGCGTTCGCTCAACGAACCGCCCAGGAAGCCGAATTCGAACGAGATCACCACGCAGGGGTGTCCGTCGATCGTCGCCTCGCCGTGAACGACGGACTCGGCCGAGCCCGTGCGCCGTGCCGCCCGGTCGCGCGCCGCGCCGTATCCCGCCCAGTCCAGCGGACCGTCCCCGACTTCCGGCACCTCCGCGATGTCGCGCTCCGTGAAGCCGTCGCAGACCAGCGCGACCGCCTCGCGCGCGGACATCCGCTCAGCCACGGCTCAGCGCCCGCTTCATGATCTTGCCCATGTCGTTGCGCGGCAGGACGTCCAGGAACCGGACCTCACGCGGCCTCTTGTGCGGTGCCAGCTGCGCCGCCACATGCGCCGTCAACTCCTCGGCCGACGGCGGTGTGCGGGGGTCGGCCGCCACGATCCAGGCGACGATCCGCTCGCCGAGGTCCGCGTCCTCCTCGCCGGTGACCGCGGCCTCGCGCACCGCCGGATGGTCCAGCAGGGCGTTCTCGATCTCACCCGCGCCGATCTTGTAGCCGCCACTCTTGATCAGATCCGTCGCCCTGCGCCCCACGATGCGCACATGACCGTCGGGGTCGCGCACCGCCATGTCGCCCGTGCGGAACCATTCCCCGTCGAATGCGGCCGCCGTCGCGTCCGGGCGGTTCAGATACCCGGTGAACAGGTTCTCGCCGCGTACCTGGATCTCGCCGATCGTCTCTCCGTCGGGCGTGGCGATCTCCGTACCGTCCTCCTCGACGAGCCGCAGTCCGACCCCGCGCAGCGGCACCCCTACGGTGCCCGGCCGGGCCTCGCCGTCGACGCGCACGCTCGTGTTCATCAGCGTCTCGGTCATGCCGTACCGCTCGATCACGCGCCGCCCGGTCGCCGCGGCGATCCGCGCATGGTCCGGCAGCGGCAGCGCGGCGGACCCCGACACCAGCAGCCGCGCTCCGGCGAGTGCCTTCACGAGCTGCGGATCGGTGGCCAGGGTCTCGGCGAGGCGGTGGTACATCGTCGGTACGCCGAAGAGCATCGTCCCGCCGCGGTCCAGCTCGCGGGCCACTCCCTCGGGAGTGAACCTGCCCAGGTGCCGCACCTCTCCGCCGCGGCGCAACGGCCCGAGGACGCCCAGGATCAGCCCGTGCACATGGAACAGCGGGAGTGCGTGGACCAGCACGTCGTCGGCGCTCCACTGCCACGCGTCCTGCAGCGCGTCGAGCGTGGCGGCAACGGCGCGCCGCGGCAGCACCGCCCCCTTCGGCGGTCCGGTGGTCCCCGAGGTGTAGACGATCAGGGCGGGGGCGTCCGGCCCCGGCTCCCGCTCCGGTACGACGCCCGAACCCGTCACCGGGATGTCGGCCCGCTCCAGTTCGCCCAGCGCGGCGGGCAGTTCGTCCCCGGGCGCCGCCAGCACCAGCGACGGTGTGCTGTCCGCGAGGATGTGTGCCAGCTCCCGTTCGCCCGTCCTCGGGTTGAGCGGAACGACGGGAACCCCGGCGAGCAGCGCGGCCACCGTCCCGACCGCGGTCTCCAGTGTCGGCGTCGCCCACAGGGCAACCCGTCCCGAAGGCCCGGCGGCACCGATCCGCGCGGCGAGCGCCCCGGCCGCCCCGGCGAGCTCTCCGTACGTCAGGGTCCGGTCCCCGAACCGCAGGGCGGTCCGGTCGGTGGCGCCGGCCGTGGCCGTCAGCGCCGGAAAGAGGGAACTCACCCGTCGACCTCCTGATCTCGCGTGCCGTGAACGCCGATCTCGGCCTCCCGCCGCACCATTGTCCACTTTGCGCCTCCGCCGTACGGCTGAGGCGCCGGAAGCCGGGGGTCCGCCCGCAGGACGATGTGCCGACACCCGGCCGTCCGGCACGATCGGTCCCGCGGGGGCAGCACGCCCGCCGCGGCCCGGATCCACGGGGGACCGGGCGGCGGCGGGCCGGTCGCTGTGGACGGGCGTCGACGGGGTCACGCAGTCGGGCGGAGCGTGCGCATCCTGCCGTACGCGTACACACAGCCCGCCAGCGCGAGATCCGACAGCAGCATGAAACCGATCGAGTACGAGTCCTTCGCGCTGTAGATCGCACCCATCACCAGCGGCGGTACGAAGCCGCCGAGGCCGCCCATCGCCCCGACGATGCCGGTGACGCTGCCGACCTGGGGCTGAGGGGTCACCTGGGCGACGAGGGCGAACACGCTGCCGCTCGCCGTGCCCAGCCCGGCGGCCATGCACAGCAGCGCGATCGTGCCGCCCGGGTTCAGCGGGGGATCGAAGGCCTGGACGATCGCCGTCAGTGCCGCGAAGCCCAGTGCCGCCGAGGTGACCATCGCCGGGTGCACCCGGTCGGACAGCCAGCCGCCGAACGGCCGGAAAACAACGGTGACCAGGGCGAACCCGGCCGCCTTGGTACCGGCGTCGGTCGCATCGAGCTCGTACCACGTCTTCAGATACGTGGGCAGATAGACGCCGAACGCCACGATGCCGCCGAACCCGATCGCGTACAGGGCGGACAGTTCCCAGGTGACGCGGAGCCGTCCCGCCTCGCCCAGCCGGTGGGCGAGCGACGCCGTGGGCACGGGTCTGTCCGGACGGTCGCTGATCAGCACGGCCGCGAGCACGGCGAACGCGGCGAGTGCGATCGCCACGACGATGGCGGGGAGGTTTTCGCCGTGCTCGGCGATCCGGGGGGTGAAGAACCCGGACAGGGCCACACCGCCCATCCCCATGCCGAAGACACCGATCGCGAAACCCCTCTTGGCGGGCGGAAACCAGGAGTTGACCAGGGGAACGCCGATGGCGAAGGTCGTGCCGCCCAGTCCGAGCAGGAACCCGACGGCGAGCATGGCCCCGTAGGAGTTCTTCGCCGGGATCAGCAGCAGCACGGGCACGATGGTCAGCGCGGACGCGAGCGGGAACATCCGCTTCGCGCCGTACTTGTCGGTCAGCGCGCCTGCCGGGATCCTGCCCAGCGACCCCACGAGCACCGGTACGGCGACGAGCAGGGACTGCTGGAACGACGTCAGGTCGAGCCGCTCCTTGTAGTCGCCGCTCAGTGGTGCGATCAGGTTCCACGCCCAGAAGGTGAGCGTGAATCCGATCGTGGCCGTGATCAGGTTGCGGTACGCGGCGGGGGAGGGCTCGGCGTCGGCTTCCACGGGCCCAGTCAAGGGCCTGACCGGGTACGCGGCGCGCGGAACTGCTCCGTACGGGCGGCGGTTCAGGGCAGCGGAAGGGCAATCTTCACGGCGTAGACGGCGACGAGTCCGTACCCGATCCGGAACGTCCACGCGCGGGCGTGCTCGGAGATCCTGGCCCCGGCGAATCCGCTGACCGCCACCAGCAACTGCTGCCAGGCGAGGGAGGCGGCGAGGACACCCCCGACGAAGACGGCGCCGGCCGCCCCGCCGCGCAGCGCGTCCCCCTGGGCGGTGGTGAGGGCGGCGAAGTAGAGGGCGGTGGTCGGGTTCACGAGGGTGAGCGCGGCGAACCGGACGAACACCGCGGTCGGGCGCGGGCGCGCCGCGGTCGTGAGCCGCCCCGCCGCGGGCTCCGGCTCCGGCGCGTCCGCCGGAGCGGTGGCGGTCGCGCGCTCGCGCATCGACGACCACAGGCCGTGCGCCGCGATCGCTGCCAGGACCAGCGCCGACACGAGCCGCACCCATGCCTCCACCCCGGACAGGGCCGACGCCACCACCGGGCCGAGAGCGGTGGCCACCGCCGCGTACGCCATGTCGACCGTGGCCACCGCCGCGGCGGCGGCCACCGCGGTGCGGCGGCTGCGCATCGCCTCCTGGACGAGCAGCACGCCGATCGCTCCCACCGGTACCGCCACGCCCAGGCCCGCCACCGCTCCGGCGGCCGCCGTCGTCCAGATCTCCGTCATGCGCACACCGTCATGGATCGCTCCGTGCTCCCGCGGCCGCATTACGGCGCCGACTGCGACAATCGCGGAATGGACCGCATCGACAGTGAGATCCTCGGCGTGCTGCGGGAGGATGCGCGGATCTCCTACCGCGATCTCGGTGTCCGCGTCGGCCTCAGCGCCAACGCCGCCGCCGACCGTGTGCGCCGGATGCTCCGTGACGGCGTCATCCGCGGCTTCACCACGCTCGTGGACCCGACGGCCGGCCCCCGTCCCGGCCTCGTCGTCTTCATCGACATCACGCTGCGGCTCGACACCACGAACGAGGAGTTCGAACGGGTCGTGCTCAAGCTGCCGGGCATCACCGAGGTCGTCCATGTCACGGGTGCGTACGACTATCTCGTCCGGGCCAGGGCGGCCGACCCGGCGGAGCTGGACGCGTTGCTGCGCACCCTCAAACGCGAGGCCGGCGTCGCCCAGTCCAGCACCCGCATCGCCCTGCGCGACGCTATCGGGGGGACTCCCAGGTGACGGTGGTGCTCCGTTCGCCGTCCTCCCGCAGGCCGTCGTCCCTGACCCGCAGCCGCACTCCGTCCCGACCGTCCGGCAGGATCACGTTCGCGTCGATGTCCACATCGATCCCCGCCACGCCCGGGCGCCGGTGCGCTGCGGCCAGCGCGCCGCGCAGCGCCGCCAGCAGCCGCTCGTCCACCGGTTCGCGCACGAGCGAGTCGACGGCACCGCTGAAGTGCACGGACGGCGGGAAGCCCAGCAGTACCGCCGCCCCGCGGGTCTCGCGCAACACCCGGCCGCGGAACGTCGTCGGTGCCTCGGCCGGCGGCTGCTGCAGCGCGAAGATCGCCGTCCGCACCTCCTGAATCGTCGAGTCCAGCTCGTCGACCGCCCGGCCCAGCAGCTCGTCGTTCTCGTCGGCCGCGGCCCGGCGGCGCGTGGACTCCAGCATCATCTCGGTGGCGAACAGCCGCTGGACGACGAGGTCGTGCAGATCGCGGGCGATCCGGTCGCGGTCCTCGTAGACGGCGATCTGCTCCCGGTTGTGCTGGGCGTCGGCGAGCACCAGCGCGAGCGCGGCCTGCGAGGCGAACTGCGAGGCCAGCAGCCGTTCGAGGGCGGTGTAGGGGCGGCCGTGCCGGTGCCGCGGGAGGGCGAGCGTGCCGATCAGCCGGCCGCCGCTCTGCAGCGGCAGCATCATCGACGGCCCGAACCGGCTGCGCACATGCGTTGTCATCCGCGGGTCGCTCGCCGAGTCCTCGATGAACACCGGCTGACCGCCGAGGAGTTGCACGAGCACCGGCGAGCCCGGGGCGATCGTCGTGCCGACGAGGTCCCCGGGGTCGTCCTCCGTGGACGCGGCGACGATCTCCATGCCGCCCTCCTCGGTGGGCTGCAGCACCACGCCCGCCGCCGCGCCGGCGAGAACCCGGGCCCGCTCGGCAACGGCCACCAGCGCATCGTCCGCGCTGCCCTCGGAGAGCAGCGCGGTGGTGACGGCCGCGGCGCCCTCGATCCAGCGCTCCCGCTGGCGGGCCGTCTCGTACAGCCGTGCGTTGCCGATCGCGATACCCGCCTGCGAGGCGAGGACCCGCAGCAGCGCCAGGTCCTCGTCGGTGAACGGCCCACCGCGTTTCTCGGTGAGATACAGATTGCCGAACACCTCGGTGCGGACCCGGATGGGGACACCGAGGAAGGACCGCATCCGCGGATGCTCGTCGGGTACGCCGCACGAGCGCGGATCGGCTGTCAGGTCGTCCAGCAGCAGCGGTTCCGGATGGTGGACGAGTTCGCCGATGAGACCTCTCCCACCAGTCGGCAACCGCCCGATCCGCTCCCGCTCCTCGTCGCTCATCCCGGCCGTGAACAGCTCGGTGATCCGGCCGCGCTCGGGATCGACCACACCGAGTGCGGCGTAGCGCGCCCCGGTCAGTCCGGATGCGGTGTCGACGATGTGCTGGAGGGTGGCGTGCAGTTCGAGGTCGATGCCGACGCCGACGACGGCCTCCAGCAGCGCGGCGAGCGTCGGCGGCGGCTGCACGCCGGGCAGCTGGGGCCCGGTCTCCGGCGCACCGGAGGCCATCGGGTCATCGGCCGAGGTCGGAGTCGGCAAGGATGTCGTTGCCGGCGCCGGGACGGGTCTCGGGCATCGTCTCCGCCAGCGGGTCGAGCACCATCGGCCGGATCTTGCCGTCCAGCATGGCGCCGAGTCCGAGGATCGTGCAGGTGTCGGGCCGCTCGGCGATCTGCACCGGCATCCCCGTCGCGTCGCGCAGCATCTGGTCCAGCCCCGGCAGCAGCGCGCTGCCGCCGACCATCATGATGCCGCGGTCGACGAGATCGGCGACCAGATCGGGCGGGCAGACCCGCAGCACCTTGCCGATGCCGTCGAGCACCGAGGTCAGCGGCGTGTGGATGGCGTCCCGTACGGCGGCGGTGTCGACGCGCACCGAGCGGGCCAGGCCGGTGGCCACGTCCCGGCCGTGGATCTCCGTGGACTCCGGGCCCTGGGCGGTGAGGCCGTTGCCGCTCAGCGCGAGCTGCAGGGGGCGTACGGACTGGCTCGGCAGCAGGAGCTCGTGCCGGTGGCGCAGGTGCTGGATCACTGCGTAGTCGATGGCGTTGCCGCCCACCGGGATGCGTTCGGCGGTGACGATCGAGCCGAGGGAGAGAACCGCGATCTGGGTGGTCGCCGCACCGCACACCATGATCATGGTGGCGGTGGGCTGCTCGACCGGCAGCCCGCAGCCGACCGCCGCGGCGATCAGGGTGTCCACGAGTTCGACCCGGCGTGCGCCGAGCCCGACCAGGGTCTCCACGGTGGCGCGCTGGGCGAGTGGGTCGCTGTCGTGCGGTGTGCTGGCCGCGGCCCGCAGCCGCGGCTTGCGGCGCAGCTGGCGCCGCAGCTTCTCGCCGAGCAGATGGCGCAGCATCCGCTGTGCCATCTCGATGTCGACGACGGTGCCGCCCGAGACGGGCCGGGCGACGCGGATGTAGCCGGGTGTGCGTCCCGTCATCTTCTCGGCGAGCGCGCCGACCGCGATCAGCGCGCCGGTCCGGGTGTTCACGGCGGCGACGCTCGGCTCGTCGACGACGAGTCCGGCGCCCTTCACGAAGACCCGGGTCCGCGCGGCCCCCAGGTCGACGGCAACGTGGCAACGGCGCAACTGCTCCAGGCTGACGGTCACGGCAGATCCTCCCGAGTGCGGTACTTGTTCGCATCGTCCGATCGCAATGGCGCGTGCGCGCGCTGGGCTGAGCCGGTCGGGGGTACCTACCTGACGCACCGCCAGATTCCGCCGGGGCAAAGCGTCCTGCGCAGGGGAGGGTCGGGCATGCGGCCCGTGCGGCCCTTAGGGGAGGGGCCGGCGGCGTGTCAGTCCGTCGGGAGGTCGGGCATGCGGCCCGTGCGGCCCCTTCGGGCAGGTGGGCGGCTGTCAGTCCGTGGGGCCGTGGACCAGGCGTTGCAGCAGGCCCCAGGTGAACTCCGCGACGCACTCCTTGCCGCCGGGCGGGGTGAACGCCAGCTGCCACCTGGTCGGTGCCGAACCCTCCATCGGCCGCGCGGGCGGGAACGCCCTCGCCACCTCGTCCACCGTGCACGACCAGGGCAGCAGATCCTCCGCCGTACGCAACGCGGGGCCAGGTGCGCCCGGGGCGCGGACCAGCCACTCGTTCCACACGGCGCCGCCCTTCGCGGCCAGCACCTCGAAGCGGAGGTCCGGCCAGAGGGGGACCGGCCACAGCAGCGCCTCGCAGGTGAGGTCGCCGATGCGCCGGGGCTCGACCGACTCGGGCTCGCCGAGCGCGGAGCGGTAGCGGGCCAGTGCGCCGCGGGCACGGGGTGAGCGCAGGCCCGCCTGCCAGCGCCGGTTCGCCTCCCGCATCTGCGCGAGGGAGGCGCCCAGTTGGCGGCGGGCGTCGTCGACGAGCTCCGGCTGGTGGTCGGCCATCCGCCGCAGCAGCACCAGCTGGAAGTCGAGCGGTCCGAACGGGGCGTTGACACTCATGCCCGACATCCTGCCCCCGCTCTTCGTCAACACATGCGAGCGGGCTCGCCGCGGAAGTGAAGATTCCACACAAGATCCTCACAGGCCGAGCCACCGCTCGTACCCCGGCGCCGCATAATCTCCGGTTGCCATGGATTACTGCCACCCGTGCGGACGGCACCTCAACGGCGCCCTGGCCTGTGCCGGGTGCGGTACCCCTGTCGAGGAACTCCGCCGCCACGCCACCACCGCGCCCGCCGCGCAACACGTCTACGAACTGGACGTGGAGCCCGAGCCTGCGCGGCCCGGGCCGCGCGCGTCGCGCCGCCAGGCGCAAACCCGCCGCAAGCCCGCGTCCTCGGGCCGCCGGGGGCGCAAACGGCGTGGGCGCAAGGTGGTCATCGGTACGTTCGGCCTGGTGCTGGCCGCGGGCGCGCTGAGTCTCGCGGAGCTCGCGACCGAGGGGTCGGGCGGTGACGGTGCGGCCACCTCCGTGAAGGAGAGGGCCGTCGCCGAGACGGAGAGCATCGAACCCTCCGCATCCCAGGAAGCGCCGGACGGTCCGGAGGAAGTGCGGGAATCGGCCGTGACGTCGTCCGGCTCGCCGGGGCCCGCGAAGAGCGCGTCCGGAACCGGGAAGGCCACGGCCGGTGGCGGTGACGGAAAGGGTGAGGGAGGCGCGAAGGCCTCCGAGCCGTCCGCCTCCGCGTCCGACGGTGGCGGGGCGTCCCCGTCGGCCACGGGCGACCCCGATGACCCGGAGCCCTCGACGAGCGGGGAGCCGCCGGCCGGCTCGGACGGTCCGCCGCCCCCGCCGCAGCCCGCCCCGCCGCCTCCGGAGCCGACACCCACGCCCACCTGTGACCGTTTCCTGTGGTGGTGCATCTGACGCGGTGCGCGGCGGCCGACGGGACCCCGAAGGGCTACTAAAGGGCTACTAGCGGGCGTCCGGCTGCTCGCCCAGCATCCGCCGGAGCAGGTCCCGCAGTGCGGTGCGCTCCTCGGTCGACAGCTCGGCCAGCGGTTCGCGTGCGAAGTCCAGTGAGCTGCGCAGCCGCCCTGCCGTGTCCCGGCCCTTCTCCGTGGGTGCGGCCAGCTTCACCCTGCGGTCGTTCGGGTCGGGGCGGCGCTCCACCAGGCCGCGCGACTCCAGCCGGTCGACGATCCCCGTGATGTTCGACGGCTCGCACTTCAGCTTCTGGGCGACGCGGCGCATGGGCATCGGCTCCAGCGACAGCAGCCCCAGCACCCGGGCCTGGGCTCCGGTGAGGGAGTGCTTGGCCGCGGCCTGCTCGTACTCGTCGTAGTAGCGGGCCACGACGGATCCGATGAGTTCGACGACTTCGACGGTCAGAGGGTCTGTTCCTTGGGTGGCCATGCTCCTCAGGATACCCAATTACTTGACAACATGAAATATCGAGGTGCATGGTTGTTTCAGTTAGTGAAGCATTCTTAGGAGGTACGCACCATGTCCGCTCTCCCCGCGTCCGGCCGTGAATGGCACCTTGTGGCCCGTCCGCACGGCTGGCCCAAGGCCGAGGACTTCGCCCTGCGCGAGGCCGCGATCACCGAGCCGGGCGAAGGGCGCGTCCTCGTCCGCAACCTCCACTTCTCGGTCGACCCGTACATGCGCGGCCGGATGAACGACGTGAAGTCGTACACCCCGCCCTTCAAGCTGGACCACCCCATGGACGGCGGCGCGGTCGGCGAGGTCATCGCGTCGAACGCCGAGGGCTTCGAGGTCGGCGACCACGTGCTGCACGGCCTCGGCTGGCGCGAGTACGCGAACCTTCCCGCCCAGCACGCGATCAAGGTCGACGCGAAGCTCGCCCCGCTCTCCGCCTACCTGGGCGTCCTCGGCATGACCGGCCTCACCGCCTACGCGGGCCTGTTCGACGTCGCGTCCTTCAAGGAGGGCGACACGGTCTTCGTCTCCGGCGCGGCCGGAGCCGTCGGCAGCCAGGTCGGCCAGATGGCCCGTATCAAGGGCGCCTCGCGCGTCATCGGCTCCGCCGGCTCCGCCGAGAAGGTCAAGCTCCTCGTCGAGGAGTACGGCTTCGACGCGGCGTTCAACTACAAGGACGGCCCCGTCGCGCAGCAGCTGAAGGAGGCCGCCCCCGACGGTATCGACGTCTACTTCGACAACGTCGGCGGCGAGCACCTGGAGGCCGCGATCTCCTCGTTCAACGTCGGCGGCCGCGCCACCATCTGCGGCATGATCGCTCAGTACAACAACACCGAGCCGACCCCCGGCCCGCGCAACCTCGCCATGATCATCGGCAAGCGCCTGCGCCTGCAGGGCATGCTCGTGAACGACCACTCCGCGCTCCAGCCGCAGTTCGTCCAGGACGTCGCCGGCTGGATCGCCTCGGGCGAGCTCAAGTACAACGAGACCGTGGTCGAGGGCATCGAGAACGGCTACGAGGCCTTCGCCGGACTCATGCGCGGCGAGAACACCGGAAAGATGATCGTTTCTCTCGTCTGACGGGTCACCCGTTAGTCTCTTCTCCAGCCGTCGCGATCGTGGGCGCGAGTCGCGGCGAACCAGCAGGAGGAAGACTCCATGTCCATCCAGCAGACCGACGTGCTCTACACCGCCATCGCCACCGCCGAGAACGGGCGTGACGGGCGCGTCGCGACCGACGACGGCACGCTCGACGTCGTCGTCAACCCGCCGAAGGCGATGGGCGGCAGCGGCGCCGGCACCAACCCGGAGCAGCTGTTCGCCGCCGGCTACAGCGCCTGCTTCCAGGGTGCGCTCGGCGTCGTCGCCCGCCAGGAGAAGGCCGACATCACCGGCTCGACGGTCACCGCCGAGGTCGGCATCGGCAAGAACGACGACGGCTTCGGCATCATCGTCAAGATCTCCGCGAGCATTCCGAACGTGGACGCCGCCACCGCCAAGGACCTCCTGGAGAAGGCCCACCAGGTCTGCCCCTACTCCAAGGCGACCCGCGGCAACATCACGGTGGACCTCGCCGTCTGACCGGACAGGCACACAGGAGGGCCGCACCCGTTCACGGGTGCGGCCCTCCTCGTCCGTGCCTCAGCCGGCCAGCAGCGCACGGCCGATCTGCGCGAACACACCCTTCGGATGCGCCCGGAACAGCGGCTCCGTACCGAACAGCACCACAGGCGCGCCCGCGTCCGACGTGCCCGAGACGACCGCGGACCGGCCCGCCGCATCCTGTGGACCGCCCGTGCCGTCCTCGGCCGCCCGCCAGTGGCCGGACACCAGCGGGTTCCCGGCGGCGTACGACTGCTCCGCCCGCACGCCGCTGCCGAGGCCGGTGAACCAGTGGGGCGAGTACACGAACGTGTGCGCCGGTGCGCCGCCCGTGATCGCGCCGCCCGCGTTGGTCACCCGCACCACACCGTTGGCGTCGCCGTTGCCCGCGACCGCCGTCACCTCCAGCAGCCCCGCCGCCCGGTTGAACGCCGCGCCCTGCGCGCCGAGGCCGACCACGCCGACTCCGCTCGCGCCGAACGCCGCACGGGCCGCGGGCGTCAGCTGCCCGTAGGCCAGACCGGACGACACGTACAGCACATCCGCCGCCGACCAGTCGAAGCCCGCGTTGAGCACCGCCGTCGACACCGGCAGCACGTCGAAGCCCATCTCCCGCAGCGCGAACAGCTCGCCCGGGGTGACGGCCGCGGCGACCCGGGTGCGATGCAGCTCCGCCCCGCCCCGCTCCTTCGTCGGGTGGAAGGCGACCCCGAGCCGGTCGGCGAGCACCTTCGCCGCGGCGCGCGCCGACCCCGGCACCACCGCCGAGCCTTCCGCGCCGCGCCGCGCCTTCACCCCCTGCGCCAGCAGGGAATTGAGGGCCGCGACCTCCTTCGGGTCGTCGAGACGCAGCAGCAGATCGCCGTAGGGGGCGACACGTCCGGTGGGCGACGCGGCATGGACCGTACGGGAGGGCACCCGCGGCACGTCCGACACCGCCTTGTCGACGCTCGCGCCCCACAGCAGACCGAGGCTCCACCCCGAGATGTCGTACATCGTGGACACGTCGGCGCTGATGTCCCGGCCCTCGGCGAGGATCACATTGGCCAGACCGCGCTTGGGCTGATGCATGTCGACGAAGTAGGAGCCGGCCGCGTACGAACGGCCCGCCAGCCGAAAGCCCCGAAGCGCCCGCTCGACCCGCACGTCATTGGCGACCAGATGGTCCACCAGCCGGCCTGCCGAGACCGCGGACCTCTGGGAGCGTCCCGCCGGGATCACGTACGCCCGCGGGAACGTGGTCGTGTAGACGTCCTCCGGACCGATGCCCGGCACCCCCGGCACCGTCTCCTCGGACACCGGCCGCTGCGACTCGCCCGCCGCACCCCTGCGGAACGTCTCGATCTGGTCCGCGATCACCGAGGTGCGGTGTGCCTGCGTGTAGGCGAGCGTCGCCCGCATCGCCGCGCCCGCGATGTCCGTGTTGATCGCGGACCGGCGCCGCAGCTCCGACTCCGGCAGGCCGGTGTAGTCGCTCCCGTTGACCCGCATCGGGAACTCGATGGTGTGCGAGGCCACCGCCCCCTGGAACGGCATGTACTGCGGGGTGAAGATCGGCGGCCAGTCGTCCCAGCCCTCCTTCTCGTCCCGGAACGGGATCACCGCCGGCCGCACCCCGTCCTTGTCGGCCGTGTAGCCGAGTTCGTTGACGGCCTTCTCCATGCCCAGCGCATTGGCGTACGCGTTCTTCAGAAAGAGGTCGTACTCGTAGTTCTCGCCGTGCGGCGGGGTCGTCGGCTCGATCAGAGTGCCGTTGACGTACCCGTGCAGATCCAGCATCACGGCCGGCTGCTTGTGGATCGCGATCCGGCGGATGGCCCGGGCCTCGGGCTGGGTGGCGGTGATGAAGTCCCGGTTCAGGTCGAAACCGTTGGCGTTGGCGCGGGTGCCCGCGATCCGGCCGTCCGGGTTGGCGGTCACATTCAGGTAGATCCGGTTCTTCGCCAGCAGCCCGGCGGTCCGCGCGTCCTTGGCCTTCGCCAGCTCCTCGATGAGCTTCAGCGCGGCGTCCGTGCCCTCCCACTCGTTGCCGTGGATGTTGTTGTTGATGAACACGGGCGTCTTGTAGGACGACGCGATACGCCGGTCCCGGGCCGCGGCAGCGGGGGCGTTCTCGATCCGCTCGCGCATCCGCTCCTGCTCACGCGCCTGCCCCGCGCTCTCCGGCGCGGTCACGGTGACCAGGTACAGCTCGTGCCCGCCGGCCGAATGTCCCGCGACCTCGACGCTGACCCGGTTGCCCAGCCGCTGGAGGGCATTGAGCCGTGGCGCGAGCGAGTGGTAGGGGGCGAGACCCAGCTTGATGGACTTGTCGGCCGGGTTCTCCGGTGGGACGTCGAGCACGGTCCTGCGCGGATAGCCGCCGGACGTCGCAAGGGCGGGGGCGGTGTCGCGCAGCGCCTGGGCGGCTGCCGACGGGGGTGTCTTCGCCGCACCCGGGTCGCGCGCGGCGCCCTCCCGTAAGGGGCGCGGAAGCGGCTCGTCCCGGCCAGGGGCCGCGGTGGCGGCGGGCGGGACGAGCAGGGCGCCCGCGAGAGCGGCCGCGAGCATGCCGGTGATCAGAACGGGTCGGGGTGATCCCATGCGGTACGGACCTTTCGACTGCCGGATGGATGCCGCAACAATGCGTGCACGATCAGTACGCAGGGTCTACCGGTTCGGCCACCGAACAACAAGAGCCACACCGATAGGCTGTGCGTATGCGTGATTTCGGGGTGGGCTTCGGCTACTTGATGAAGGGCCAGCGCTGGGTCGGCAGCCACGGCCGCTGGTTCGGCTTCGGGCTGCTGCCCGGACTGGTGACCCTCGTGCTGTACGCGGCCGCATTGTTCGGCCTGGCCAACGGCGCCGACAGCCTGGCCGGGTGGGCGACACCGTTCGCCGACGACTGGTCCTCGCCGTGGCAGGGCCTCATCCGCGGCACCCTGACCGCGCTCGTCTTCGCCTTCGGTCTCTTCCTCGCCGTCATCACGTTCACGGCCGTGACACTCCTGGTCGGCCAGCCCTTCTACGAGTCGCTGTCGGAACAGGTCGACCGCAGCGAGGGCGGCGACGTCCCCGAGTCGGGACTGCCCCTGTGGCGGGAACTGTGGATCTCGGCCCGCGACTCTCTGCGGGTGCTGCTGCGGGTGGCGCTCTTCGGAGTGCTGCTCTTCGCCTGCGGCTTCATCCCCGTCGTCGGCCAGACCGTCGTTCCTGCGCTCGGCTTCTGCGTCTCGGGCTTCTTCCTCACCCAGGAGCTCGCCGCCGTCGCGCTGCAGCGGCGCGGCATCGAACTGAAGGAGCGGCTGGCACTGTTGCGCGGCCGGCGGCTGATGGTCCTCGGGTTCGGTGTGCCGCTGACGCTGACGTTCCTCGTCCCGTTCGTCGCCGTCCTCCTGATGCCGGGTGCGGTGGCGGGTGCGACGCTGATGGCGCGCGACCTGGTGGCACCGCCGGCCGACGACGACAACGGCACGGCACCGGGCAGCCCGGCCGCCCCGGCCCCGGTGGTGTGGCCGGCCGCGGGCCAGGGCCCGGACGCGGCGCCGACCCAGGTGTCGTGGCCCTCGCCGGGCCAGGGCCCGGCCGCCGGTCCCGGCCAGGGCCCGTACCCGTCGTCCGGCCAGGCACCGAACGGCCTCCGCAAGCGTTAGGCCCTGTCCGGGCGGAGTGGGCCTAAGCCCCGACCGGCAGATCCACGAGCGCCAGGCCCGGGGCGTCCGGGCCCGCGTCGACGAGCAGCTCTCCGTCCGGGCCCCAGGCCCCACTGCCGCCGCGGCACTCGCCCGCATCGCCGTGGCCCACCTGATTGGCGAGCAGCACGTACAGGCCGTTGTCACGTGCCCGTACCGGATACACCTTCTCGAACGAGTCGTTGTCCACATCGAGCACCGAACTCGCCACGTACACCGCGCACCCGTCGGTCTTCGCCCGCGCGGCGAGCTCAGGGAAGCGGTTGTCGTAGCAGGTCGCGACCGAGAACCGGACGCCGTCGAGTGTGAAGCGGCCGTCCGCGGTGCCTGCCGTGAAGATGTCCAGTTCCTCACCGTGCAGGTGCGCCTTGTCGTAACGGGCAAGCAGCCCGCCGTCCGGTCCGATCACCAGCGCCGTGATCGCGGGCCGGTCACCCGATGTGCGCCCGGCGCAGCCGATCAGCGCCGCGGTCGATGTCGTGCGGCAAGCCTCCCGTACCGGCTCCAGCCGGGGATCGTCCTCGGCCAGCCACTGCCCCGGGTCGTCGGCGATCGGCCCCAACGCATAGCCGTTGGCGGCCAGTTCGCAGAACACCACCAGCCGGGCCCCCTGCGCGGCCGCGTCCCGGATCAGGCCCGCCATGCTGCGGACGTTGGCTGTGATGTCGCCGGGCGAGGTGAGGAACTGTCCTGCCGCCACCTTCATCGGTGATCCCCCTGTCTCACGATGCGGGAGATGCTCCCGGACCGGTTGATCGTTCGTGCGCCGCTCGTCGACCATCACCCTATGACCGAAGTGATCGCAGTGGCCGTCATCACCGTCCTCGCCGTCATCAGCCCCGGCGCCGACTTCGCCATGGTCGTACGCAACAGCTGCCTGTACGGCCGTACGACCGGCGTGTTCGCCGCCGCCGGCGTCGCGGCCGGTGTGCTGGTGCACGTCACGTACACGATGCTCGGAGTCGGGCTGCTGATCGCCTCGTCCACCGAACTGTTCACCGCCATCAAGATCGCGGGCGCCGTCTATCTCGTGTACATCGGCTTCCGGACCTTCACCGCCCGCACCGAGATCACCGTCGATGTCGAGCAGGGCGGGCGCACCCAGGGGCTGACGCCGCTGGGTGCGCTGCGCGGTGGCTTCCTCACCAATGTGCTCAACCCGAAGACCACCCTGTTCGTGGTGTCCACCTTCACGCAGGTCGTCGGCCCGGAGACCGCGGCCTGGCAGCAGGCGGGCTACGGCCTGTTCATGTCGGTGGCACACCTCGGCTGGTTCGGGCTCGTGGCGGTGTTCTTCTCCCAGGCGCGGCTGCGCGCGGCCCTGCTCCGCCGCCAGCGCGCCCTCAACCGCGCGATCGGCTCCGTGCTGGTCGGTCTCGGCGTGACGCTGGGCGTCGCCCGCTGACCCCCTGTCAGCCGGTGTGCTCCGCCGCCACCGTGATGATCGCGCGCACCTGCGCGATGATGTCGAGCCGGTTGCGTACGAACTCGGGGTCGGTGACCTCCGTCGTGTTCCCCGCCCCGAACTGCAGTACCGGCGTGTGCACATGGCCGCCGGGGATCGTGAGCCCCAGCCGGTCGCGCAGCAGCGTGGCGCGGTAGGCGATCTCGTTCGACAGATAGTCGCCGCCGCCGCCCGCCCGCGCGGTCGAGCCGTCGGTCGGCCCGCCGGGCCGGACCACGGGCGCGTCGCCGCCCGCCGGGATCTCAGTCACCTGCGTGTTGTCGAACACCGGGAAACACCCGGTCGTGGCCGCCGTGATCGCCGCGTACGGCAGCGTCGTCGTCGTCCACTGCGGCTGCGACGCCGGGTCCTCGACCGGGACGGTCTCCGTGCGCGAGACGTTGTCGTTGTCCCCGAACCCACCCCGCCAGGCGCCGTTGTACCTCTCGATGTCGATACGCCCGACGCGGCCCTGGCTCACCGTCGTGAACAGATCCGCCTTCGGCAGCTGCGGGCGCAGCGTCCGCTCCACCGAGCCGTCGGCGAAGTCCCCCCAGCGCACCGGGAAGACCGCCGTCTCGATCCGGGCCGGTCCGTCTGCCGTCCGGATCCAGGTGCCGTCCAGCGCCAGCGCGGTCGCGCCGGACGGGTTGCTGATCCGGATGTCCCGGTCGAGGGTGAACGGGTCGAAGCCGGTCATCACGATGCGCTTGACGCCCTGCCCGGCAGGGAGGTTCATCGAGTCCTGGCCGCGCGAGGCGCGTTCGAGCCGGTCCAGCAGCCGTGCACGCTGCTCGTCGCTCAGCCCGAACGCGGGCTGCCACTGCCGCAGCCCGGCCGTCATCCCCAGCCGCGCCCAGTACAGCGGACGGTCGTCGTCCCGGCTCAGATCCCCGCGCGCCGGCCCGCGCCCCTGGGCCCGGTCCACTGCCCGCTCCCACAGGGCGGAACCGTGCCGCGCCACGGCCCGCTCGGCCTGCCGGTACGAGTGCGCGCCGGCGAGCGCCCGGCCGAACCCCGGTGCCACGGTGTCGAATCCGCTGCGCCGCAGGATCTCCTGCGGAACGGCCCGCTCCAGCCGCTGCTCCTCGACGGTGAGCGGCTGCACCTCCACGGACCGCGCGGCGGACTGCGCGGCGAGGGCCGGCGACGAGGTCAGGGTGAGAGCGGCGGAGGCGAGCAGGGCGACGCCGAGCACGTCCAGGCGGGCGCGTATCCGGGACACGGGAATCCTTCCGTCGGGTGGCGGAAGTATCTCCGTCCCCCGGCCGTCACGGCTACCACGCATGAGGGCACGGCAGCCGGTTTCGGTGAAAGATCCGTGCCCTGCGGTCAGCGGCCCGCCCGGACCGGCTCAGGAAGCGCCGCGCGCCGGCGCCTCGGCAGCCGTGACGTTGCGGTACGCGATCTCTGCGAGCCGCTGCTGCCCGTCCCTGCTGGGATGGAACCAGTCCCAGCGGCTCAACTGCTCGCCGCTGAACCGGAAGTCGAACACCGCGCCTCCGTCGTAGCGACAGCGATCGTCCTTCGCGCAGACCTCCTGCATCACCCTGTTGTACGCGACGACCCGCTGCTGCACCGTGTCGCGGCGCTGCTCGGCGCGGGCGCTCACATCCTCCGCGTCGCCCAGCATGGAGGTGCAGATCCCGAACTTCCAGATCTGCCTGCCGAGCGGGTCGCCGCGGCCGGCTGCCCACAGCCGCTTGAGGTCCGGCACGCTCGACACGTACACCTGCGCTTTGGGCGCGTCCTTGCGCAGCCGCGCCATCGACTCCTCGAACGACGACCGGAACGTGTCGACCGGTGTCATCCGCTCCACTGTGTCCGCGCACGCGTCGTTCGCGCCGACCATCACCGTGACCAGATCCGGTTTGTGCGCCGCCGCTCCCGCCATCTGCTCGGGCAGGTCGGCGACATCGGCGCCGGAGCGGGCGAGGTTCCAGCTGCGGGCAGCGGCCCCGGCCTTGCCGAACAGGCGCAGCGCGAGACTGTTGACCACGGGATCGGTGCCGGTGGCCCAGGAGACCTCCGGGCAGTCCGCGAGGACTCCGCAGGCGTCGAAACCGCGTGTGATCGAGTCGCCGACGGCTGCGAGCGACCCGGGAGTGCGGTCCCAGACGGGCGTGGGGCTGGGGCTCGGTGACGGCCGGGCGGCCTGCCGGCGCGGTGTGTCGTGCGGTGACGAGCTGTCACATGCCGCCAGCCCGGCGGCCGACAGGGCGGCGATCGTGACGGCGGCCACCCCTGCCACGAGCGGGCGGTGCGTCCTCGCGCGCTGCCGCATCCCCGAAATCCCCTCCATTGCCCCGACCTGGACCCGGCGGCCGACTCCTGCCGAGTGAAACCTTCGTGCGTACGGGCCTGGGAGCGACAGTACGTCACCCCTGGGCCGCCCTTGCACGGTAACTTTTTCTCCGTCGACCCAGAGGCTCCCCGCCCATCGGCGCCAGTAAATTACATCACGTCACATACTGTCCCTTTTGCGGAGTTCTGCTCCTGATGCTGTTTACTGAGGCCGCTGGGAAGGCGAACCTCGTCCCACACTGGAGGTCCCGGTGACGACACGTGGCGTTCTGTACGTTCACTCCGCACCGCGCGCGCTGTGCCCGCACGTCGAATGGGCGATCGCGGGGGTGCTCGGGGTGCGGGTCCAGCTCGACTGGGTCCGCCAGCCCGCATCGCCCGGCACCTGGAGAGCCGAATTCTCCTGGCGCGGCGAGGCCGGAACGGCCTCCAAGCTGGCCTCCGCGCTGCGCGGCTGGCATCTGCTGCGCTTCGAAGTGACGGCGGAGCCGTGTGCGACGGCGGAGGGCGAACGCTACAGCGCGACCCCGGAGCTGGGCATCTATCACGCGGTGACGGGCATCCACGGCGACATCCTGATCCCCGAGGACCGCCTGCGGGCGGCGCTCGCGCGGTCGTCGCAGGGCGAGACGGAACTCGAGGCGGAGATCGCGAAGCTGCTGGGAAAGCCGTGGGACGACGAACTGGAGCCGTTCCGCTACGCGGGTGAGGGCGCGCCGGTGCGGTGGCTCCACCAGGTGGTGTGACGTTGCCGGGGGCAGGGCCCCACCCACGGCTGTCAGGCCGTGACGCAGGACGGGAAGAGAACGGACAAGGCCCGCACCCCATCAGGGGCGCGGGCCTTGTCCGTAAAAAGATCACACGGTGCGGAACGCCAGCACCACGTTGTGGCCGCCGAAGCCGAACGAGTTGTTGATCGCCGCGATCGACCCCTCGGGCAGCGCCCGCGGCTCGTCGCGGACCACGTCCGCGTCCACCGCCTCGTCGAGGTCGTCGACGTTGATCGTCGGCGGTGCCGTGCGGTGGTGCAGCGCGAGCACCGTCGCCACCGTCTCGATGCCGCCCGCGCCGCCCAGCAGATGACCCGTCATCGACTTCGTCGCAGAGACCGCGACATGGTCCAGGTCGTCGCCCAGTACGGAGCGCAGCGCCTTGATCTCCGCGACGTCACCCTGCGGCGTCGACGTCGCGTGTGCGTTGAGGTGGACGACCTCGGACGGCTTGAGGTCCGTGGCCTCCAGCAGGTTCCGCAGCGCGGCGGCGATACCGCGGCCGGTCGGCTCCGGCTGCGCGATGTGGTGGCTGTCCGCGGACAGGCCCTGGCCCAGTGCCTCGCAGTAGACCTTCGCGCCGCGCGCGGCGGCGTGCTCGGCCGACTCCAGGATCACGACGCCCGCGCCCTCGCCGAGGACGAAGCCGTCACGGGCCGTGTCGTACGGGCGCGAGGCCTTCGTCGGCTCGTCGTTGCTCTTGGACATCGCCATCATGTTGGCGAACGCCGCGATGGGCAGCGGGTGGATCGCCGCCTCGGTGCCGCCCGCGACGACCACATCGGCACGGCCGGTGCGGATCATCTCGACGGCGTAGCCGATCGCCTCGGCGCCCGACGCGCACGCCGAGACCGGGGTGTGCACGCCCGCCTGGGCGTTCACCTCCAGGCCGACGTTGGCGGAGGGGCCGTTCGGCATCAGCATGGGGACGGTGTGCGGCGAGACACGACGAACGCCCTTGTCCTTCAGCACGTCGTACTGGTCGAGCAGAGTCGTTACGCCGCCGATGCCGGAGGCGATCACGGTGCCCAGACGGGCCGGGGCCACGCCCTCGTCCTCGCCGGCGGGGGCGGTGAAGCCGGCGTCGGCCCACGCCTCGCGGGCGGCGATGACGGCGAACTGGGCCGACCGGTCCAGCTTGCGGGCCAGCGGCCTCGGCAGAACGTCACCCGGATCGACCGCTGCGGTCGCGGCGATGCGTACGGGAAGTTCGGCGTAGCGCTCGCCCTCCAGGGGCTTCACGCCGGATCGCCCGGCGAGCAGGCCCTCCCAGGTCGAAGCGCTGTCGCCACCCAACGGTGTGGTTGCGCCGATACCGGTGACGACCACGGTGCGATTGGTCGAGTTCACAGGAATTCTTTCTCCACGTTCAAGGGATGCTGAATTGTCACGGCGCCACCGCCGGGTGGCGATCAGCGCGTTCGAACCGGGACGGTTACTTGCCGACCTGGTGGTTGGCGATGTACGCCGCGGCGTCGCCGACCGTCTTCAGGTTCTTGACGTCCTCGTCCGGGATCTTGACGTCGAAACGCTCTTCGGCGGCGACGACGACCTCGACCATGGACAGCGAGTCGACGTCCAGGTCGTCGGTGAAGGACTTGTCCAGCTGGACGTCCTCGGTCGGGATCCCGGCGATCTCGTTGACGATCTCGGCGAGACCTTCGACGATCTCTTCCTGCGTGGCGGCCATGTTGGCGCTCCTTCGGTGTGTATCTGAGGGTGGGGCTGCAATCGTCCGGAAGATCCGTACGGTGCCTAGGGGAGGGTAACGACCGTCGCGGCGTAGACGAGACCCGCCCCGAAGCCGATGACGAGCGCGGTGTCGCCGCTCTTCGCCTGTCCGGTCGCCAGAAGCCGCTCCATGGCGAGCGGGATCGAGGCGGCCGAGGTGTTGCCGGTGGTCTCCACATCACGGGCGACCGTGACATGCTCCGGCAGCTTCAGCGTCTTCACCATCGAGTCGATGATCCGCATATTGGCCTGGTGCGGGATGAAGACGTCCAGGTCGGCCGCCGCGATGCCGGCCGCGTCGAGCGCCTGCTGGGCGACCTTCGCCATCTCGAAGACGGCCCAGCGGAACACCGCCTGGCCCTCCTGCGTGATGGCGGGGAACTTGACCTCGCCCTGCTCGTTGAGCGGCAGCTTCGAGACATCGCCGAGGTGGAAGTCGTTCCACGGAACCGTCTGCTTGATGGTCTCGGACTTGTCGCCCTCCGAGCCCCAGACGGTGGGACCGATGTGCGGCTCGTCGGACGGGCCGACGACGACCGCGCCCGCTCCGTCGCCGAACAGGAAGGCCGTCGCACGGTCCTCCAGGTCGGTGAGGTCGCTCAGCCGCTCCACACCGATGACGAGCACGTACTCCGCCGAACCCTCGACGACCAGGCCCTTGGCGAGCGTCAGACCGTAGCCGAAGCCCGCGCAGCCGGCGGAGATGTCGAACGCGGCCGGCTTGCCCGCGCCGACCTTGTCGGCGATCTCGGTGGCCACGGCCGGGGTCTGCTTGAAGTGCGAGACGGTGGAGACGATCACGGCACCGATCTGCTCCGCGGCGATCCCCGCGTCGGCGAGCGCCTTCCCGGAGGCCTCGACCGACATCGCGGTCACGGTCTCCTCGGGGGAGGCCCAGTGGCGGGTCGCGATACCGGAGCGGGAGCGGATCCACTCGTCGGACGAGTCGATCTTCTCGAGGATCACCTCGTTGGGCACGACCCGGATGGGGCGGTAGCCGCCGACGCCCATGATGCGTGCGTACGGTGCGCCCTTGCTGGGCTTGATCTTCGCCATCCTCTACGGCTCCTTGTCAGGCACCCGCCGCACCGGCGGCGGATGAACCGGTCTCGGCGAGCAGCGTGCGGGCCGCGTCGAGGTCGTCGGGCGTCTTCAGCGCGAGTGTCTGCACACCGGGCAGACCGCGCTTGGCGAGGCCGGTCAGGGTGCCACCGGGGCAGACCTCGAGCATGGCGGTGACGCCCTGCTCCTTGAAGGTCTCCATGCACAGGTCCCAGCGGACCGGGTTGGCGACCTGGCCGACCAGACGGGCGACGACGTCGGCGCCGTCGGCGACGCTCCGCCCGTCCTTGTTCGAGACATACGTGACGGCCGGGTCCGACACCGTCAGGGCCTTCGCGGCCTCCGCCAGCTTGTCGACCGCGGGCGCCATGTGGTGCGTGTGGAACGCCCCCGCGACCTTGAGGGCTACCACCCTGCGGACGCCCTCGGGCTTGTCGGCCTCCAGGGCGGCGAGCTGCTCCATGGTGCCCGCGGCCACGATCTGGCCTGCGCCGTTGATGTTCGCGGGGGTCAGACCGAGCTTCTCGAGGTGGGCGACGCTCACCTCGGGGTCGCCGCCGAGCAGCGCCGACATACCGGTCTCGGTGATCGCGGCGGCCTCGGCCATCGCCAGCCCGCGGGTGCGGACGAAACGCAGCGCGGCGGTGTCGTCGATGACACCGGCGAACGCGGCCGCGGTGATCTCACCGACGCTGTGACCGGCGACCGCGCCCGGGGTGATGTCCCCGAGCGCCGCGGCGGACAGCAGTCCGGCGGCGACAAGCAGCGGCTGGGCGACGGCGGTGTCGCGGATCTCGTCCGCGTCGGCCTTCGTGCCGTAGTGGGCGAGATCGAGCTCGATGGCCTCGGACCAGGCCGCGATGCGGTCGGCGGCACCGGGGAGTTCGAGCCAGGGAGTCAGGAAGCCGGGCGTCTGAGCGCCTTGGCCGGGAGCGACGAGTACGAGCACCCTCACACTCTCTCTTGTCGACGGCCGCACCCGCCCGTGAGGACAGGGACGAAGAACCGTGAAGGGAATTGTCGGTGTTCCACAAAAGTCTATTGCTGGGTATCCCCCGCGGCCAAGCGCCCCAGAATCAGGGCGATCCGCAGAGTGAACGCCGAGCGGACATCCGACGGTGACCACCCGGTGACGTCAGTCACACGTCGGAGCCGGTAGCGCACGGTGTTGGGGTGCACGAACAGCATGCGCGCCGCGCCTTCGAGGCTGCTCGCCTGCTCCAGATAGACGCTGAGTGTCTCCAGCAGCGCGGAGCCTGCCTCCTCCAGCGGTCTGTAGATCTCCTCCACCAATTGCTCGCGCGCCGCAGGGTCCGACGCGATCGCACGCTCCGGCAGCAGATCGTCGGCCAGGACCGGCCGCGGGGCGTCCTGCCAGGCGGAACACGCCTTGAGGCCGGCCGCGGCGGCCTGCGCCGACCGGGTCGCCGCCAGCAGGTCGGGCACGATCGGCCCGGCGACGACCGGCCCGGCCGCGTACGGACCGATGAGGGCCTTCGCGACCTGCAGGGGGTTGTCGCTGCCGCCCGCGATCACCACCAGCCGGTCGCCCAGCACCCCGGTCAGCACCTGCAGCTTGGCGTGGCGGGCGGCCCGGCGGATCGCCTCCACCGTCAGCTCGCTGTCGCCGTCCGGCGCGGTGCCGAGGATGACGCACACATACTCGGGCGAGTTCCAGCCGAGCGCGGCGGCCCGGGACACGGCGCCCTCGTCGGCCTCGCCGGACAGCACCGCGTTGACCACGAGCGATTCGAGACGGGCGTCCCACGCGCCACGGGCCTCGGCCGCCTGCGCGTACACCTGGGCGGTGGCGAACGCGATCTCCCGGGCGTAGACCAACAGCGCCTCGCGCAGCACCGACTCGTCGCCGGGAGCGGCCACCTCCTCGATCGCGGCCTCCATGACCTCGATCGTGGTGCGCACCATCTCCACCGTCTGGCGCAGGGTGATCGCCCTGGTCAGCTCGCGCGGAGCGGTGCCGAAGACATCGGTGGAGATTGCCTGCGGCGTCTCCGGATGCCGGAACCACTCGGTGAAAGCGGCGATACCGGCCTGGGCCACCAGCCCGATCCACGACCGGTTCTCCGGAGGCATGGCGCGGTACCAGGACAGCGACTCGTCCATGCGCGCGATGGCGTTCGCGGCGAGCCGGCCGGACGACTGCTCCAGGCGGCGGAGGGTCGCGGTGTGCGGATGGGAGGCGTTCGCTGCAGGTTCGGGCACGGGGACAAGAGTGCCTTATCAGGACGCGTGGGCTAAGTGCCGGGGTTCTTGTTCATCGATCCGCCGCCTGCGGCTGCAGGGCTACCGTGGGGGCGTGATTTCCGTTCGGCGCGCCGGCGAGCGCCACATCGGCGGGGACCCCGAGGCCGGTATCGAGTCCCTGCACGCCTTCTCCTTCGGGCGTTTCTACGACCCGGACAATCTGCGCTTCGGCGCGATCCTCGCCTGCAACGAGGAGCGCCTCGCGCCGGGCGCCGGGTTCGACGAGCATCCGCACAGCCACACCGAGATCGTCACGTGGGTCGTCGAGGGCGAGCTCACCCACCGCGATTCGGCCGGGCACGCCACCGTCGTACGCCCCGGTGACGTCCAGCGGCTCAGTTCGGCGGGCGGTGTGCGGCACGTCGAACGCAACGACGGGCCCGACCCGCTGGTGTTCGTGCAGATGTGGCTCGCGCCCGAGGACCCGGGCGGCGAGCCGTCGTACGAGATCGTGCGCGGCATCGCCGACTCCACGCCCTACGCACTGCCCGAGGCGCGGGCCATGCTCCACGTCCGGCGTCTGGCCCCCGGCGAACGGACCGCGGTACCGGACGGGGCGTTCGTGTACGTCCACGTGGTGCGCGGCGGCATACGGCTCGCGGGCGAGCAGCTCGAACCCGGGGACGCGGCGCGGCTCACCGACACCGACGGGCTCGAACTGGCCGCGAGCGAGGGGGCCGAGGTGCTGATGTGGGAGATGGGCGGGTGACGCGCAGCGGCCCCGTCAGCGCAGTGCGCTCTTCGTCTGCCAGTCGGCCCACGACACGTTCCAGGCGCCGAAGCCGTTGCCCGGCGCGACCGTCCCCTTGGTGTCCGCGCCCTTGATCTCGAACGGGTCGCCCGGGCGGACCTGTGCGTAGAACCAGGAGGCGTCGGCGGTGTTCATGCCGATGCAGCCCGAGCTCTTGTTGGCCCGGCCCATCCACCTGGCGTTCCAGGGTCCCGCGTGCGCGTACATGCCCGACCAGGTCAGCCGCATCGAGTAGTCGACCATCTTGTCGTAGGCGTCGGCGAGGCCGACCGTCTCGGAGTTCATGTTGATCGTGCCCTCCTTCGACATCAGCACGGCGGTGCCCCGCCAGGACCTCTTGTCGCCGCCGGGGGTGCCGCCCGAGACGGGGATCTTCCGCACCACGCTGCCGTCGCGTTCCAGGGTGAGCCGGTGGCTGTCCAGATCGACCTTCACGATCTGGCGGGCGCCGACCGTGAACGAGGTCGCGTAGTCACGGACGAACCAGCCGCCGGCGCCGCCGGAGTCGGTGCCGTTCAGCTCGGCCTCGAGGGTGACCTTCGTGCCCGGCTTCCAGTACGCCTTCGGCCGCCAGTCCACCCTGTCCCTGCCCGACCAGTCCTTCATCCATCCCCACGAGCCCTCGGTCGAGTTCGAGGTCGTGATCCGCAGTTGCTTCTCCACGTCGGCCTTGTTCGTCACCGGGTTGTCGAAGACGAGCGAGACCGGCTGGGCGACGCCGACGGTCGTGCCGGCACCCGGGCGCCAGTCCACCTTGTTGACCTTGCCGGCGGGTGCGGTGGTGAAGGACGACTCGGTGGTGCGCTCCGTGCCGTTCCCCGTCCGGCTCACCGCCTTGACCTTGTACGCGGCCCCGGGCACGGACTTGCGGGCCGACAGCCAACTGCCCCCGTCCGCCGACACCTTGCCCGCCATGGTCCGGCCCTCGGAGTCCGTCACGGTCACCGAGGCGAGCGTGCCGCCCGTGGCCGTGACCTTCACCGGATCGCCCGCCCTGATCCGCTCGCCGCTCGGCGTGACCGTCACGGTCGCAGGGCGGTCCTCGACCGCCCTGTCGCCGGGCTTGCCGTCGGCGGCAGGCGTGCCGGTTCCGGACGAACAGGCAGCGAGCGGTGCAAGCAGCACCGCGACCGCCGCGACGCGCACACGTATGTGGCTCAACGGATTCCCCCGTCACGAGTAGTGGTGATGGAGGCGACTGTAGGACCGGGAAAGCCCAGGTGAGCGGCGGTACGGCTGTATGACGGCCACTGGTGGGAAACGGTCATCGTCCGGTCACATTCGGCGCTCGGCCCGGTCACGCGTGCTTGTGAGCATCTCGGCATTCCCACAGAGAGGCTCACATCGTGACAGCGCTCCTCGTGACGCCCGGCCCCACCCACAAGGTGCGCCTGGAACCGGTCACCGCCGAGATCTACCGCTCCTTCCTCGCCTCCGGCACGGGCACCACGCTCGGGCCGGGCTTCCTCCAGTGCCCCTCCTGGGCGCAGGTGAAGGAGGGCTGGCGGCCCTTGCTGCTGGGCTGGGGGCAGGACCCGGCGGCCGGGCGGCTGTCCGGGGCCGCGCTGGTGCTGCTGCGCCAACTGCCCGGCACCCGTAAGTACTTCGCCTACCTGCCGGAGGGACCGGTCGCCGACTGGGCCGACCCCGGGATCGACGGCTGGCTGGACCCGCTGCTGAGCCAACTGCGTACGGCGGGCGCCTTCGCCGTACGCATAGGGCCGTCGCCCGCCTACCGGCGCTGGGACGCCCCCCGGCTCAAGGCGGCGGCCGGGCCCGGGATGCGGCTGTCCGACGTGCTCGCCGGCGAGGTGGACCCGCTCGGCACGGCCGTCGCCGAGCGGCTGCGCGCGCGGGGCTGGCAGCGCTGCGGCGGTGACGGAGGCAGTGACGGCGACGCCCAGCCCCGGCACGTCTTCCATGTCCCGCTCGCCGGACGCACGGTGGACGATCTGTGGGCCGGGCTCAACCAGGAGTGGCGGCGCAACGTCCGCCGCGCGCAGAAGTCCGGTGTGGAGGTGGTGACCGGCACTGCCGCGGACCTGCCGGAGTTCCACCGGCTGCTGCGCGTCACCGAGGAGCGCGACGGCTTCCGGCTCGGCCGCTCCCTGGAGTACTACCAGCGCCAGTACGCGGCCCTCAACGCGGAGGAGCCCGGCCGGATGACGCTGTACCTCGCCCGCCACGAGGGGGAGACACTGGCGGCCCACACCATGATCCGGGTCGGCCGCCGGGTCTGGTACCAGACGGGCGCCTCCGCCGACCACCGCCGCGAGGTCCGCCCCTCCAACCTGCTGCAGTGGCGGATGCTCCAGGATGCCCAGGGACTGGGCGCCGACGTCTACGACATGCGCGGGGTACCCTCCACCCTCGACCCCGACGACCGCCCGTACGGGCTGCTGCGCTGGAAGCTCGGCACCGGTGGCGAGGTCGTCGAGACGCTGGGGGAATGGGAGAGACCGTTGGACGGGACCGCCAACCACGCGCTGTACCGCGCCTTCCAGGCGTATCTGGCCCGCCGGTGAGCGCCACCACCACCCGCGAGGTGACGGCGAAGGCGCCGTCGGCTCTGCGCAGCGGCGCGGTGATGGCAGCCGGCTCCGTCGTCTCGCGCGCCACGGGGTTCGTCCGGTCCGCGGTCGTCGCCGCGGCCCTCGGGCTCGGCATCGTCGCGGACGGGTACCAGGTGGGCAACACCCTGCCCACCATCGTCTACATCCTGCTGCTCGGCGGCGCGCTCAACGCCGTGTTCGTGCCCGAGCTGGTCAAGGCCGCGAAGGAGCACGAGGACGGCGGCGCGGCCTACACCGACCGGCTGCTGACCGTGTGCGTGCTCGCGCTGCTGGTGCTGACGGCGGCAGCGGTGTGGGCGGCGCCCGCGATCGTCGACTTCTACGCGGACTACGCGCCCGAACAGCACGCGATGACGGTCGCGTTCGCCCGCTACTGCCTGCCGCAGATCTTCTTCCTGGGGCTGTTCACCCTGCTCGGGCAGGTGCTCAACGCCCGCGGCCGGTTCGGCGCGATGATGTGGACACCCGTCCTCAACAACACCGTCGTGATCGCCGTGTTCGGCCTCTACCTGGCCGGTGCGGACGGCGGGACACTCACCGGCGGCGAACAGGCACTGCTCGGCTGGGGCACCACGGCAGGCATCGCCGTCCAGGCCCTCGCCCTGCTGCCCTCGCTGCGCGCCGCCCGCTTCCGCTACCGGCCCCGGTTCGACTGGCGCGGCAGCGGGCTGACCCGGCCGCTGCGGTCGGCCGGGTGGCTGGTGCTGCTGGTGCTCACCAACCAGGCCGCGTACTGGGTCACCACCCGGCTCGCCACCTCCGCGGGTGCGCGCGCCGTGACCGAGGGTGTCGAGGGCGCCGGGTTCAGCGCGTACAACAACGCGTACACGCTGTGGCTCGTGCCGCACGGCATCGTCACCGTGTCACTGGTCACCGCGCTGATGCCGCGGATGAGCCGCGCCGCGGCCGACCAGGACACCGGCGCGGTGCGCCGGGATGCGGCGTACGCGCTGCGCACCACCGGCGCCGTGATCGTGCCCGCCGCCTGCGCGCTGCTGGCGCTCGCGCCGCCCGTGACGGCCATGGTCTTCCAGCACGGGGTCACCGGCGCGGACGACACCGCGGCGATGGCGGGCATCCTGATGGCCTTCGCCCCCGGACTCGTCGCCTTCTCCGGACAGTACGTCCTGTCCCGGTCGTTCTACGCGCTGTCCGACACCCGGACCCCGTTCCTCCTGAACCTGGTGATCGCGGGAATCAACGCGGCCCTGTCCTTGGCCGCGTACCTACTCCTCCCTGCACGCTGGGCGGTGACAGGCATGGCGGCCGGGTACTCGCTCGCCCTCTGCGCCGGCTGGCTGGTGACGGCGCACGTGCTGGGCCGCCGCCTCGCGGCCGGGGACGGGCGGACGCCGCTGTGGCGTTCGCCGACGCTCGCCGCGCAGGCGCGCCTGGTGGTGGCGGCGATTCCCGCGACGGTGCTGGGCCGCCTCGCCGCCGACTGGGCCGCGCCCGCCGGTTCGGTCGCGGCAACGGCGGCCGGTGCTGTCGGCGTCGCCGTGACGTTCGTGCTCCTGGCCCGGCCCCTGCGCCTTGCGGAACTGTCCGCGCTGACACAGCGTCTGCGCCCACGACGACGCAGGTGAGCACCCGCCCTGCCCCCACCCCCACTTGCTCACGGAAAGACTCCGCAGATGCCACGTGTGCTTCTCATCGAAGACGACCCCTCGGTACGCGAGGGGGTCGAACTCGGGCTGCGCCGCCGTGGCCACGAGGTCCGCACCGCCGCCACCGGTGAGGCCGGCCTGGACGCGCTGCGCGAGTTCCGGCCCGACCTGCTGCTGCTGGACCTGATGCTGCCCGGCATGAACGGCGTCCAGGTGTGCCGCCGTGTACGGGAGAACAGCCAGCTGCCGATCATCATGCTCACCGCCCGCGGCGACGACTTCGACGTCGTCATCGGTCTGGAGGCCGGCGCCGACGACTACATCGTCAAACCCGCCCGCACCGAGGTGATCGAGGCCCGTATCCGGGCCGTGCTCCGCCGCATGGAGGAACCGGGCGGGAGCAGGCCCGGCATCGAGCACCACGGCGAACTCGCCATCGACCGTGCCGGGCTGACCGTGGCCAAAGCCGGCACACGCCTCGCGCTCGCGCCTTCGGAGCTGAAGCTGCTGCTCCATCTGTCCGCAGCCCCCGAGCAGGTCTTCAGCCGCCAGCAACTGCTGGAACACGTCTGGGAGCACAGCTACCACGGCGACGCGCGGCTCGTCGACGCCTGCGTACGGCGGCTGCGCACCAAGATCGAGGACGCGGCGGGCACCCCCCGCTACATCCAGACCCTGCGGGGCTTCGGCTACCGCTTCGGACCGCTGTGACCGACCGCCGAACGGCCGACCGCCGAACCCCCGACCGCATAACCGCAGACCGCCGAACTCCCGGCCGCGTACGCCGGATCGCGCGCTTCGGGCTGCGGACGCGTCTCGTCCTCGCGTTCCTGCTCGTCGCCGCCGTCAGCGCAGCGACGACCGCTGCCCTCACCTACCGCGAGGCACGCAGCGCCGTCCTCGCCACTGCTCAGGACACCGCGGTCACCTCGTTCCGCGAACAGGTCGAGACCCTCGCCCCCGCGCTGCCCGTCGAGCCCGACAACCTGCGCGAGATGCTGTACGTGATCGCGAGCAAGTCCAAGCCGCATCCCTGGGTCGTCTTCGCCGAGTACGGCTCGCTGCGGGTGTCCTCCGGTACCAGCCCCACCTCCTCCGTCATCACCCCCGAGCTGCGCCGCACCGCGCTCACCTCGTCGCACGGCAGCTTCGAGAGGGTCGTCAAGGACGGTGTCCCGTACCTGACGATCGGGGTGCCCGTCGTCACCAAGGTCGGACAGGACGGCACCCTGCCCACGGGGCTCGTCCTGTTCGCCGTGATGAGGATGACCGACGAACAGGCCAATGTCGACGCCCTCGTCACCGCCGCCCGCGACGGGGCGCTGCCCGGTCTCGCCGTCGCCCTCGTGCCCGCGCTGCTCGCGGCCCGCAGCGTGCTGCGGCCGGTCAGGGAACTGCGCGGCGCGGCCCGTTCCATGGGCAGCGGCAAGCTCGACACCCGGATCCCCGTCCGCGGCCGTGACGAACTCGCCGATCTCGCCCGTACGTTCAACGAGTCGGCGGGCGAACTCGAGCGTTCCGTCGACGAACTCCAGCAGGCCGAGGCCCGCGCCCGCCGCTTCGCCTCCGACGTCTCGCACGAACTGCGCACCCCGCTCGCCGGGATGCTCGCCGTCACCGAGGTCCTCGACGAGGACGCCGACGGCCTCGACCCGGACACCGCCCGCGCGGTACGGCTGATCAGCGCCGAGACCGGCAAACTCGCCGTCCTGGTCGAGGACCTGATGGAGATCTCCCGTTTCGACGCGCGCGCCGCGGAGCTCCACACCGACGAGGTCGACGCGGCCGAGACCATCCGCAAGACCCTGCAGCGCCGACGCTGGACCGACCGGGTTGCCACCGACCTGCCGGACGGCATCCGTGCCCGCCTCGACCCGCGCCGCTTCGACGTCGTCGTCGCCAACCTCGTCGGCAACGCACTGCGGCACGGCGCCGCGCCCATCACCGTACGGCTGCGCGCCGCCGAGAGCGAGGACGGGACGCCGCTGCTGGTCACCGAGGTCTCCGACAGCGGACCCGGTATCCGGCCGGAGGTTCTGCCGCACATCTTCGACCGCTTCTACAAGGCGGACGCGGCCCGTACCCGCTCGTCCGGCAGCGGTCTCGGGCTGGCCATCACCCAGGAGAACGTACGTCTGCACAGCGGCACGATCTCGGCCCGGAACGGGCCGGAGGGCGGCGCGGTCTTCACCGTCGAGATACCTCTCACTCCCCCCGGCGCCCAGGAGGCCACGGCATGAGGCTCCGCCTGCGACGTACCGTCGCTGCGCTCGCGGCACTGCTGCCGCTCACCGCCTGCGGTATTCAGGAGACCGACGTCATCGAGGCCGGCGGCCCGGCGACGATCGACGTGCTGCCCGCACGGGAGGTGAGCATCCTGCTCTTCTTCCTCACCCCGGACGGCGCCCTGATCCCGGTGCCACGGACCGTGAGGGAGAGCGGGTTCGGCGGCACCTACACCGACAGCAAGGCCCCTGCCCGTCCACCGGCGAAGGTCCTCGCCGCGCTGTTGGCCGGCCCGAACGAGGGGGAGCGGAGGGCCGGCCTGCGCAACGCGCCCTCCCTGCCCGCTGCTGAGGTCCGGATGGAGATCACGGTGTCCGGTGGCGAGGCGGAGGTCAGGGCGCAGACCCGCCTCGGTGCCCTGACGGGACCGGCCAAGCGCCAACTGGTGTGCACCGCCGCGTACGCGGAGGGCGCGGACGGCACCCTGCGGGTGACGCTCCGGGGTGAGGACGGCCCGCTGTCGCCGGCCCAATGCGACGTCCGGTCCGGACCGGCACCGACGGCGGGGACGCAGCCGCGCCGGTGACCCGGGGACCGTGCGGGCTTCGTGTACGCGTATCCCGGCGGTCCGGAATCCGCGTACACAACCGAACGACGGCCCTCGGTCCTATCCGCGCCGCAGCTCGGCCAGAACCGCGTCCGTGAACGCCGGCCACGCCTCGACCGCCCACGGGCCGAAGGCGCGGTCCGTGAGGGCCACGCACGCCGCCCCCGCGTCCGGGTCGATCCACAGGAACGTGCCGGACTGGCCGAAGTGGCCGAACGTGCGCGGGGAGGAGGAACTGCCCGTCCAGTGCGGGGACTTGGCGTCACGGATCTCGAAGCCGAGACCCCAGTCGTTGGGCTTCTGGTGGCCGTACCCCGGCAGGATCCCGGACAGCCCGGGATGTACGACGGTCATGGCCTCCAGCACCGTGCGCGGATCCAGCAGCCGCGGGGCCTGCACCTCGGCCGCGAACCTCACCAGGTCGTCGACCGTCGAGACGCCGTCCTTGGCGGGGGAGCCCTCCAGGGTCGTCGCCGTCATACGGAGCGGCTCCAGGACGGCCTGGCGCAGATAGTCCGCGAACGGGATCTCGGTCGCCTTGGCGATGTGGTCGCCGAGCGCCTCGAAGCCCGCGTTCGAGTACAGCCGCCGGGTGCCGGGGGGCGCCATGACGCGGTGCTCGTCGAAGGCGAGCCCCGAGGTGTGCGCGAGCAGATTCCGGACCGTGGAGCCCTCGGGCCCGGCCGGCTCGTCGAACTCGATCGCACCCTCCTCGTACGCCACCAGCGCGGCGTACGCGGCGAGCGGCTTGGTGACGGAGGCGAGCGGGAAACGGTGGCCGGTCGGCCCGTACGAACCGACGACGGTCCCGTCCGCGCGCACGACGGCGGCCGCCGCGGTGGGTACCGGCCAGTTCTCGATCATCGCCAGGCTCTGCATGCGTACGAGCCTAATTCCCTGTCGGCGCGGCAGGTGACGCCGGGTGCGCCCCGCAGCCTGATCGCGCCGGGTCGGGGGACCGTCATCGGGGCGGCTCGGGGAGCCTCAGCCTCATCGCCGGGTCCGGGGTGCGGACGAAGCCCAGGGAGGCGTAGAGCGGTTCGCCCTGGGGCGACGCGCGCAGGTCGATCCTGCGGACGCCCCGGTCGCGGAACCAGGCCAGCAGGCCCTCCACGCACGCACGTGAGAACCCCCGGCGGCGCATGTCCTCGTCCGTCGCGACGCTGAAGACGTAGCCGCTCGTGCCCTCGGGGTTGCCCGGTCCGCCGAGGCGGTACTCGATCGTGCCGACGGCGCAGGCAGCGAGGCCACCGCCGGGGCGGTCGACGACGTATGCCGTGAGGCTCGCGTCCGGGTCCGAGAGCCGGTCGCGCAGCGTCGCGACCGCGGCCGGCTGCCAGCCGACATCGGGATGCGGGCCGAGGTGCGAGTCCTGCATGACCTTGCGGAGGCGGACAAGTTCCTCGGCATCTGCGGGTACGGCGCGGCGTGCGGGGCTCATGGTCGGCCAGGCTATTTCGCGCCGCGGGCAAACTGCCATCCGATTCCGCTTGCTTGGAGTGCACTCGAAGGTTTTAGCGTGGAGGTCATGACGGTGATCGAGAGCACTCCGGCGGAAACGGTCGCACGGACGGACATCTGCAAGGCCGCGCCCCGCGCGCACCCACGGCCCGAGGGCCGGGACCGCTACACGATCAGCGAGGTCGTCGCCTTCACCGGACTCACCGCGCACACGCTGCGCTGGTACGAGCGGATCGGGCTGATGCCGCACGTCGACCGCTCGCATACCGGGCAGCGCCGCTTCACCAACCGCGATCTGGACTGGCTCGCGTTCGTCGGCAAGCTCCGGCTGACCGGCATGCCGGTCGCGGACATGGTCAGGTACGCGGAGATGGTGCGCGAGGGCGACCACACCTTCGAGGCACGCGCGGAGCTGCTGCAACGCACCCGCCGCGACGTCCTCGACCGGATCGCCGAGCTCCAGGACACGCTCGCCGTGCTGGACCACAAGATCGAGTTCTATGCGGACGCCCCGCGGGCGTCGGAGAGGGTCTGAACCCTATGAGCAACAACCGGATCGCACAGGTGCGTCTGGGAGCACAGGGGCCGCTGGTCGGTGTCCAGGGCCTGGGCTGCATGGGCATGAGCGAGTTCTACGGGGACACCGACGAGTCCGCCGCCAGGGAGACGCTCGAGGCGGCGCTCGCGGAGGGCGTCACCCTCTTCGACACCGCGGACGTGTACGGGCGCGGTGCCAACGAGGAGTTCCTCGCGCCGTTCGTGGCCGCGCACCGCGACGAGATCACGCTCGCCACCAAGTTCGCCATCGAGCGCACCGACGACCCCCACTACCGGGGCATACGCAACGACCCCGCGTACATCCGCCGGGCCGTCGACGCCAGCCTGCTGCGGCTGAAGACCGACGTGATCGACCTCTACTACATGCACCGGCGCGACCCTGCAGTGCCGCTCGCCGAGTCCGTCGGTGCGATGGCCGAACTGGTGGCACAGGGCAAGGTCAAGCACCTCGGCCTGAGCGAGGTCACCGGCCCCGAACTGCGCGAGGCGCACTCCGTGCACCCGATCGCCGCGCTGCAGTCGGAGTGGTCGCTGTTCAGCCGCGACGTCGAGCGCAGCGCCGTCGGCGCGGCGGCGGATCTCGGTGTGGCACTCGTGCCCTACTCGCCGCTGGGCCGCGGCTTTCTGACGGGCGCGTTCACCGACGCGGGCACGGACCTGTCCGAGGGCGACTACCGCCGCTACCAGCCGCGTTTCACCGGCGAGAACGCGAAGGCGAACGCGGCGCTCCTGGAGCCCGTCCACAAGATCGCCGCGGCGCACGGGGCGACGTCGGCGCAGGTGGCGCTGGCGTGGGTCCAACAGCGTGCCCAGGCCCACGGCCTGGCGGTGGTCCCGATCCCCGGCACGCGCAAGGTGAGCCGCCTGCTGGAGAACGTGGGCGCGACGCGGCTCACGCTGAGCGGGGAGGAGCTGGCGGAGCTGGAGCCCATCGGCGCGTCGGTGGCGGGGGACCGCTACCCGGACATGTCGTCGACGTCGGCGGCACGGGAGTGACGCGGTCTCAGGCATGACGCAGGCGGGGGTGGCGGGGCAGGGCGTCACCCCCGGGTCGCGGGGCGATGTCGCACCGGGGTGCGACAGGAGCGGCTCCCCGTGGGCGGGTGAGGCACCGTGGGCGGGCGGAGCCCGGTGGAGGAGCGTCACAGCTCCGCCAGCAACTCCGCCTTCTTGCGTGTGAATTCCTCGTCCGTCACCAGCCCCGCCAGATGGAGATCTCCCAGGTGCCGTATGCGGTCCGCGATGTCCGCCGGGTCGCGGCGCGCCGCGGGGGCCGTCAGGGCGGGGGCCGGGGTCAGGGCCGGGTTCTGGGCGCGAACGGCTGCCAGCACCGCCGCCGCGAACGGCAGCGATTCGTGCACCGGCCCGTAGCCGAGGCCGAACACCACAGCCGCCGGGTCCTGGTCGGCCTGCGCGGGGGCGGCCGCGGGTGCCGGCTCGCCGCAGGCGCCGCGGCGCAGCAGCCGCAGATAGCCCTCGAAGACCTCCGGCGAGCGCCATTCGACGCCGCTCAGCTCGGACACCGCGAAACTCTGGTCGCCCGCCTTCCACTTGGCGGTCGACGCCCCCGTCCAGAACCAGCGGAACGCCACGCGCGAGCCGTCGAACGAGGCTTTGCCGTCGTACGCCTTGAAGCCGAGCGGTGCCTCGGGGGGTGCCACCAGGTACTGCTCGGCGTCCCGGTCCGCGTCGCGGCCGAGCACGGCGCGCAGTTCGTCGGCGTAGTACTCGGCGAGCGTCTCGCGATCCGCCGGCAGCACCAACCGGTAGGGGTCCGAGCCGTCCTTCAACTGGCCCGCCGCCGCGTCCATCAGCGGATCGGCACCCGGTCTGGGCACAGCCCGCAGGACCACCGTCCCGCGCTTGCCCGGAGCGAGCGTCACCGCGGCCAACGCCTCGTGCGGGATTCGTCGTTCGCGCAGCGCCGAGAAGAGCTTCGGTGTGCGGATCCCCCGTTCGAAGCGGATGAGCACGGAGTCGGTGTCGAACTCCCAAGTGGCTTGAATTCCGGCCAGCACATCACCCATGTGCCTCATCGTATGCGGCCGACGCCTGTCCGTCGCCCCTCGGTCGCGAGCCCGTTCCACGACGCTCTACGCGCGTCCGCCCGCTGCCTCGCCGGAAATACCACTGCGGCACGTGTCATCGTCGTCTGCACAGCTGATGCTGCCGTACGAACCGACGCCGATGTCGGCGAAGTTGTGGACGCTCTCCGTGCCAGGCTCGAAATAGCCGGTATGACCCTGTGCGCCCGCAGCGGAGACGACACGCGCCCCGAATGCCGGGGTCACCGGGTCCTCGCCGTGCCCGAGTCCGCCGACCTCCAGATGCGGCACGTCCTGGATCCAGTCGTCACTGTCCCGCATGGCCCACACACGGGCGGCGGTTCGCAGGTCGGAGACGCTCTCGGCACGCATTCCGGGGCTGCCGGCGACCGCGACGTCCGCGACCCGCGCGGGCAGGCTCGGGGCGGCGACACCGCATACGACGGAGCCGTAGCTGTGGCAGAACAGTGAGACCTCGGAGTTGCCGGGCAGCGCCTCGGTGAGCGCGGTGAGCCGCACGGCGCCGCTTTCGGCGAGCCGTCCGATGGCCGAGTCGACACCGAGGCCGACGGGAGACGTGTAGTCGGCCCAGGCGACGACAGCAGTACGTATGCGGGGTGCGGCGGCCCGCTCCGCGGCGTAGAGCGACTGCGCCATACCGACCGGGGCGGAGTACTTGCGCGCGGTCTTCTGGAAGCTGAGCAGATTGGTGTCGACGCCGGGAACGATCACGGAAACCCGTTCGGCGCGGTCGAGATCGCCGAACACCTCGGCGACGCGGCCGGGGCCGGTCGGGTCGAAGGCGAGGATCTGACGTCCCTTGTCCATCAGCACCTCGAAGCGGTGCATGCGACGCACCGCCTCGTGATGGCCGTCCGCGGTGAGGCCCGGATCGGCCACGCGCTTCCGCTCGTTCGCGAGAGCGGTGGCGAGCGCCTCCCGGTTCGCGCGGTAACGCAAGGTGACCGGTGCCCCGTTGAGGTTGCCGACGACATGCGGGAAGTCGGCGGCCAGCCGGGCGCGCTTTCCGGCGCCGATCGACGCGAAGAAGGCGGTGACCCGTCCCGGCTCCTCACCCGGTGCGGGGAGCGCCCTGGAGCCGAGGCGGAGCTTGCTCCAGTTGACCAGTTCCGCCTCCAGCGCCGTCTGTGCGCTGCTCTGATGTCTTATCGCAGTCCATCCGGTGGTTGCCAGCATCATGAAAACCACCGTGAGAGCGAGCAGAGCGCGCCATACGGTCGGGGCGGGAGCGGAGTCGAAGGAAGTCACTGCGGGACACCCTAGGAGAAGTGTGGGCGGCCACGCGAAGAGGGTGAGGCAGATCACGTGTGAAGGGGGGAGTGGTGGGGGATTGGGTGACGTTCCGTGCGCGGGGCGTGCGCACGGCGCACCCCCTCAGATCCCCTGCGTTCCTGCTCCCTCTTCCGGCGTACCTGTCCCCGTACGCCGCGTCCCCGTACGCCAGTTCTGCGCGAGCGCCGGTCCCAGCTGGTCGAGATACGTCTCCGTGAGCGTCCTGATCGCCTCCATGCTGGCGTCCTCGCCCTGTCCCCACAGTCGGCCGGTGACGCGCATCACCCCGCCGAAGGCGGCCACGGCGATCCGCGGGCGCGGATCCGCTTCCACGTCCAGCCCCTCGCGTTCGGCGATCAGCCGGGCCAGCAGTTCCTCCGTCTCGGCGGAACGCCGCAGATGTGCGGCGAGCAGCGCCGGCGTCGATTCGATCATCAGGAAGCTGCGCATGTGGAGGTCGACCGGAACGATCTCGGCGACGGCCTCCCCGATCGTCTCCCAGGAGGCGAAGACGGCGTTGCGCAGTGCCTCGAACGGCCCCTCGTCCGAGGGTCGTTCACGCAGCGCCGCGATGTAGTGCGACTCCATCAGCGACTGGACGGCGAAGGCGACGTCCTCCTTGCTGGCGAAGTAGCGGAAGAAGGTGCGCTGGGAGACCTCGACCGCGTCCGCGATCTCGTCGACCGTCGTCTGTTCGTATCCCTGGGTGGTGAACAGTTCGAGGGCCACGCGCACCAGGGCGTCACGGGTGCGCTGCTTCTTGCGGGCGCGCAGTCCGGTCGGCTCGACCGTCACTTCACCGTCCTCTTTCCGACGCTTTCGACCAGCTCAGGGTACCTGTGAGCCACGTGACAGTTACCGACTAGTGAACTCGTTTGTCAACTGTCAGTCGCTGACATTAGCCTCCCGGTATGACTAGTCAGACCACCGTCGAAAAGGCCCCGGGAGGGCCGGGGAATCCCCAGGACACCATCCCGGCACCGGCCAAGGGGCTGCGCGGCCACCCCTGGCTGACCCTGTTCTCCGTGGCCATCGGCGTGATGATGGTCGCGCTGGACGGCACGATCGTCGCGATCGCCAACCCCGCGATCCAGAAGGACCTCGGCGCATCCCTCGCCGACGTCCAGTGGATCACCAACGGCTACATGCTCGCCCTCGCCGTGGCGCTGATCACGGCCGGCAAGCTCGGTGACCGCTTCGGCCACCGCCAGACCTTCCTGATCGGTATCGCGGGCTTCGGCGCAGCCTCCGCGGCCATCGGCCTGTCCGACTCCATCGCCCTCGTCATCGCGTTCCGCGTGCTCCAGGGTCTGTTCGGCGCTCTGCTCATGCCGGCCGCGCTCGGCCTGCTGCGCGCCACGTTCCCCGCCGAG
Source organism: Streptomyces sp. NPDC043812 (assembly GCF_056436245.1). NCBI lineage: Bacteria > Bacillati > Actinomycetota > Actinomycetes > Kitasatosporales > Streptomycetaceae > Streptomyces > Streptomyces sp. NPDC043812. Next base: position 126,623 of record NZ_JBWKCY010000018.1, on the reverse strand, counting down.
AAGCTGAACATGGCGATCGGCATCTGGGGCATGGTGATCGGTGCCTCCACCGCGGGCGGCCCCATCCTCGGCGGTGTGCTCGTCGAGCACGTCAGCTGGCAGTCCGTCTTCTTCATCAACGTGCCGGTCGGCGTCCTCGCGCTCGTCCTCGGCCTGGTCATCCTCAAGGACCACCGCGCGGAGAACGCGCCGAAGTCCTTCGACGTCCTCGGCATCGCGCTGCTGTCCGGCGCGATGTTCTGCCTGATCTTCCCGCTCATCAAGGGCGGCGACTGGGGCTGGGGCTCCGCGAACACCATCGGCCTGCTGGCCGCCGCCCTGGTGCTGTTCGCGCTGTTCGCGTTCTGGGAGACCAGGGTCGCCGAACCGCTCATCCCGCTGCGGCTGTTCCGCTCCGTCCCGCTCACGGCGGGCACCGTCCTGATGGTCCTGATGGCCTTCGCCTTCATGGGCGGCCTGTTCTTCGTCACCTTCTACCTGGCGAACGTGCACGGGATGAACGCCGTCGACAGCGGCCTGCACCTGCTGCCGCTGACGGCGATGATGATCGTCTCGTCGCCGCTCGCCGGCGCGCTCATCACGAAGTTCGGCCCGCGGGTGCCGCTGCTCGGCGGCATGGTGTGCACGGCCGTCGCGATGTTCGGCATGACCACTCTTTCGAAGGACACCGGCACACTCCCGATGTCCCTGTGGTTCGCGCTCCTCGGCCTCGGTCTCGCGCCGGTCATGGTCGGCGCCACCGAGGTCATCGTCGGCAACGCGCCGCTGGAGCTGTCCGGTGTCGCCGGCGGTCTGCAGCAGGCCGCTATGCAGGTCGGCGGCAGCCTCGGTACGGCCGTGCTCGGCGCGGTCATGTCGGCCAAGGTCAGCTCGGACCTGGCGGGGAACTGGACGGACGCCGGTCTTCCGGCCCTGAAGCCCGAACAGCTCGCCCTGGCGAAGGAAGCGGTCGAGGTCGGCGCGCCGCCGGTCCCGCCGGGCACCCCCCAGCCCCTCGCCGCGCAGATCACCGAGGTCGCCCGCGACACCTTCATGTCCGGCATGGGGATGGCCTTCACGGTCGCCGGCATCGTGGCGGTACTGGCCGCCGGGGTCGCGCTGTTCACCAAGTCCGGTGAGAACGCCGAGGCAGGTGCGGGCGGCGCCCACATCTGACGTCAACTCCGTGCGTACGACAGCCCCGCCGGGCATGCCCGGCGGGGCTGTCGCCTATCCGGGTGGTCCGCCCCGGGCCCTCTTCCGTCGCGCTGTCGTCGCAGGTCAGGCTGCGGACGAAGATCAGCACCGCACGAACGGTCCGCGGTGCCGCGAAGAACCCGCAGGACCGAACGACCGCACGACACGGGGGAGATCCGTATGCGCACGACCCTTCTGGCCGCCGCCCTGGCCGCCGCCGCAGTCCTGGCACCCGCCACCGCCGCCGCGTCCGCAGCGCCACCCCGCCTCGGTACCTGCGCCTCGGGCGAGCTGTGCCTCTGGGCGAAGAACGGCTTCCACGGCGCGCGCCAGGCCCATGAGCTCGCGGGCATCGACGTCGACAGCTGCGTACCGCTGCCGGCGGGCACCTCGGCGGCGTCGCTCGCCAACCGGACCGGGCGGCCGGTGACCACCTATCAGTCCGCGGAGTGCGCGGAGACGGGAGAGTTCGAGACCTATCCCGGCAGCGGTACCTGGGTACCCGAATCGCCGTACCGGGTCAGGGCGTTCAAGGTGTGGGAGAACTAGACCCCGTATCGCTCCTGGGTACCGGCACGCCGGTGCCCGCCGCGGGCGCTGCCGAGAGCCGGGCGACATCGGCCCGCAGCGCCCGCACCTCCGCGGTCAGCACCTCCAGGGCCTGCGCGTGCCGGCGCTCGGCGTCCTCGTCCTTGTCGAAACGGGCGATGAACCAGGCCGCGATGTTGGCCGTCACCACACCGAGCAGGGCGATGCCCGACAGCATCAGCCCGACGGCCAGCACCCGGCCGAGACCGGTCGTCGGCGCCATGTCCCCGTACCCGACCGTTGTCATCGTCGTGAACGCCCACCACAGGGCGTCGCCCAGCGACTGGATCGAAGCCCCCGGCGCATCGCGCTCCACCTCCAGTACGGCCAGCGCACCGAAGATCAGCAGCCCGAGACATGAGCCGGCGACATAGGTCGTCACCTGCACCTGCGAGGCCAGCCGTGCCCGCTGCCCGGCGAGCAGCAGCATCGAGACGAGCTTGAGCAGCCGCAGAGGCTGCAGCATCGGCAGCAGCACCGCGAGCAGAGCGAGCGGGTGGGACCGCACGAAACGCCACCGGTCCCCGGTGAGCCACAGGCGTACCGCGTAGTCGACGGCGAAGACGGCCCACACCGTCCAGTTCAGGGCGTGGCAGAGGTCGTGCACCCACCTCGCGGCATCCGGCAGGACCACCGGGACCGCGTAGGCCACGGCGAACACGACGGCCAGCCACAGCAGCGGCCCCTGAGTGCGCCGTTCCCACCGTTTCTGCGGGGAGGGCGGGGACGCTGCGCCGGGCTGTTCGGTCATGCCGAGCATCGTAGGCAGCCCGGACGGACGCCGGGGCGGCGGGACCTCGTCCGGTCCCGCCGCCCCTGCAGTCGTGCCGCCCGCCGAACGGCTACGCGTCGCCGCCGGCAGGCCCCGGGTCCGCCGCCGCCACGTCCAGCAGCTGGTAGCGGTCCACCGCCTGCTTCAGCACGCCGCGGTCCACCTTCCCCTCGCGGGCCAGCTCCGTGAGCACCGCCAGCACGATCGACTGCGCGTCGATGTGGAAGAAGCGGCGGGCCGCACCACGGGTGTCCGCGAAGCCGAAGCCGTCCGCTCCCAGCGAGGTGTACGTGCCGGGGATCCAGCGGGAGATCTGGTCGGGGACCGAGCGCATCCAGTCCGAGACCGCGACGAACGGGCCCTCGGCGCCGGACAGCTTCCGCGTCACGTACGGGACGCGCTGCTCCTCCTCCGGGTGGAGCAGGTTGTACCGGTCGACGTCGACGGCTTCGCGGCGCAGCTCATTCCAGGACGTCGCCGACCACACGTCGGCGCGGACGTTCCACTCCTCGGCGAGGATCCGCTGTGCCTCCACCGCCCACGGGACGGCGACGCCCGACGCCATGATCTGCGCGGGGATCGCCCCGGCCTCGCCCGCCCTGTAGCGGTGGATGCCCTGGAGGATGCCGTCGACGTCCACGTCGGCCGGCTCGGCCGGGTGCTGGATCGGCTCGTTGTAGACGGTGAGGTAGTAGAAGACGTCCTCGGCCTCGGGGCCGTACATCCGGCGCAGACCGTCCTTGACGATGTGCGCGATCTCGAAGCCGAACGCCGGGTCGTAGGCGACACAGCCCGGGTTGGTCGAGGCGAGCAGCTGCGAGTGGCCGTCCGCGTGCTGCAGCCCCTCGCCCGTGAGCGTGGTGCGGCCCGCGGTCGCGCCGAGCACGAAGCCGCGCGCCAGCTGGTCGGCCATCTGCCAGAACTGGTCACCGGTGCGCTGGAAACCGAACATCGAGTAGAAGACGTAGACCGGGATCAGCGGCTCGCCGTGGGTCGCGTACGCCGAGCCGGCGGCGATCAGGGACGCCGTGCAGCCGGCCTCGGAGATGCCGTCGTGCAGCATCTGCCCGGTCGGCGACTCCTTGTACGCGAGCAGCAGTTCGCGGTCCACGGCCTCGTACTGCTGGCCGAGCGGGTTGTAGATCTTCGCGCTCGGGAAGAACGAGTCCATGCCGAAGGTGCGGTACTCGTCGGGCGCGATCAGCACGAAACGCCTGCCGATCTCCTTGTCCCGCATGAGGTCCTTCAGCAGCCGGACGAACGCCATGGTGGTGGCGATCGACTGCTGACCGGAGCCCTTCTTCACAGCCGCGTACGTCTTGTCGTCCGGCAGCTCCAGCGGCTTCGCCCGCACGATCCGGGTCGGTACATAACCGCCGCAGGCCTTGCGGTGGTCGTGCATGTACTGGATCTCTTCGGAGTTCCGGCCCGGGTGGTAGTAAGGCGGCGCGCCGTCCTCGAGCTGCTTGTCCGTGATCGGGAGGTGCAGCCGGTCCCGGAATCGCTTCAGGTCGTCGACCGTCAGCTTCTTCATCTGGTGCGTGGCGTTGCGGCCCTCGAAGTTGGGCCCGAGCGTCCAGCCCTTGATGGTCTGCGCGAGGATCACCGTCGGCTGGCCCTTGTGCGCCTTGGCCGCCGTGTAGGCCGCGAAGACCTTGCGGTGGTCGTGGCCGCCGCGGCCCAGGTGCAGGATCTGCTCGTCGGTCATGTTCTCGACCATGGAGCGCAGCCGCTGGTCGTCGCCGAAGAAGTGCTCGCGGATGTACGCGCCGGTCTCCGTCGCGTACGTCTGGAACTGGCCGTCCGGGGTGGTGTTCAGCCTGTTGACCAGGATGCCGTCGCGGTCCTGCGCGAGCAGCGGGTCCCAGGAGCGGTCCCAGATGAGCTTGATGACGTTCCAGCCGGCGCCGCGGAACTGCGACTCCAGCTCCTGGATGATCTTGCCGTTGCCGCGCACCGGCCCGTCGAGGCGCTGCAGGTTGCAGTTGACGACGAAGGTCAGGTTGTCCAGGCCCTCACGGGCGGCGATGGACAGCTGGCCGAGCGACTCGGGCTCGTCCATCTCGCCGTCGCCGAGGTAGGCCCAGACGTGCGAGTCGGAGGTGTCCGCGATACCGCGGGCCTCCATGTAGCGGTTCATCCGCGCCTGGAAGATCGCGCCGAGCGGGCCGAGGCCCATCGAGACCGTCGGGAACTCCCAGAAGTCCGGCATCGACCGCGGGTGGGGATAGCTGGACAGGCCGTACGGGGCCTTCGACTTCTCCTGGCGGAACGCGTCGAGCTGCTGCTCGGTGAGCCGGTCGAGGAGGAACGCACGCGCATAGATGCCGGGGGAGGCGTGCCCCTGGAAGAAGATCTGGTCGCCGCCCTTGCCGTCGTCCTTGCCCCGGAAGAAGTGGTTGAAGCCCACGTCGTAGAGGGAGGCGGAGGAGGCGAACGTGGCGATGTGGCCGCCGACGCCGATGCCGGGGCGCTGCGCGCGGGAGACCATCACCGCGGCGTTCCACCGGGTCGCGTTGAGGATCTTGCGCTCGATCTCCTCGTTGCCGGGGAAGAACGGCTCGTCCTTGGTGGCGATGGTGTTGACGTAGTCCGTGCTGCGCATCTCGGGCACGGCGACGCGCTTCTCGCGTGCCCGCTCGATCAGACGGAGCATCAGGTAGCGGGCGCGCTCCCGGCCCCGCTCGTCGACGGCGGCGTCGAGGGAGTCCAGCCACTCCTGGGTCTCTTCTGGATCGAAGTCCGGGACCTGACTGGGAAGGCCGCCAATGATGATCGGGTTGCGATCGGATCCGGAAGCCACGCTGTTCCTTCGCTTGTTCGGGAGTCTGCCTCGACTGGATACGGGGAAGACGCGCTGACGTGATGTCGGTCGGGCTGTCGCACCGCCTCCATCGTGTACCGCAGGGAGGCGTACGTCATCTCTACCGAGGGGTAACCCCAGGACTTCCCGACATCGGCCCCGGGGCGTGCCCCGCTGGGGCGCCGCACCCTGGTGCGGGGCGGTCCAAATCGCAACCTTACGCTCAAGGCGGCCATGTGTTTCGTTCGGCAGTTCGGTTCCGATTGAGGGATCGAGGGGTAGGTATGCCGCAAAGGTGGCCGAAAGGTGTGGTCGGCATCGCGGTCGCGCTCCGGGAAGTGCCTGGAGTTGCGCCGACACGGCCGCAAACGTCACCGTTTCGGCGGTCTGGACGGCCGGGTACTTGCGCGATCCGCCCCGCCCGTGTGGACTACGGCCAATGCCGCGCGTACGCGTGCGGCCGAAGCATTTCCAAAAACGATCAGGAGGCAAGCCGTGAGCGCGACCGCGGACCACGCGGAGGAGCGGACCAACCCGGCAGCGAGGCTGGGGTTCGAGCCCGGACAGGTGGTCCAGGAGATCGGCTACGACGACGACGTCGAGCAGGAGCTCCGTGAGGCCATCGAGGCCGTTACCGGCCAGGAACTCGTCGACGAGGACTACGACGACGTCGCAGACGTCGTCGTCCTGTGGTTCCGCGACGAGGACGGCGACCTCACAGACGCACTGGTGGACGCCATCGGTCTGATCGACGAGGGCGGGGTCGTCTGGCTGATGACCCCCAAGACCGGCCGTGAGGGCTATGTCGAGCCCAGCGACATCAACGAGGCCTCCCAGACGGCGGGCCTGTCGCAGACCAAGAGCATCAACGCCGGAAAGGACTGGAGTGGCAGCCGGCTTGTCACCCCCAAGGGGGCCAAGTCAGGCAAGCGCTGAACCGCCGCACCCCGGCACACAGACACACGGCCCCCACCGACGCATGTCGGCGGGGGCCTTCTGCGTAGGGTGGGCATTCACCTGATCGGCTCACAGAAGGGACGCTTTTCCATGGCGATCGAGGTCGGCGACAAGGCTCCGGATTTCTCGCTGAAGGACAACCACGGCCGCACCGTCGCGCTCTCCGAGTTCCGCGGGGAGAAGAACGTGGTGCTGCTCTTCTACCCGTTCGCCTTCACCGGTGTGTGCACGGGCGAGCTGTGCGCCCTGCGCGACGAGCTGCCGAGGTTCGTCAACGACGACACCCAGCTCCTGGCCGTTTCGAACGACTCGATCCACACCCTGCGCGTCTTCGCCGAGCAGGAGGGCCTCGAGTACCCGCTGCTGTCCGACTTCTGGCCGCACGGCGAGACCTCGCGCGCCTACGGCGTCTTCGACGAGGACAAGGGCTGCGCGGTGCGCGGCACCTTCATCATCGACAAGGAGGGCATCGTGCGCTGGACCGTCGTCAACGGTCTGCCGGATGCCCGCGACCTGACGGACTACGTCAAGGCGCTCGAGACGCTCTGACTTCTCCCGGCGGGCTTGTCCCGGCGAACCGGCGGACGAAAGCCTGTTTCGTCAGGGAACCGGTCACTAGGATCCTTTCGTTGATCCGAACAGGAACGCACCACGGGGGCGCTGCCCCTGAACACCAATGGAGGGACTCGTGGGAGTCAGCCTCAGCAAGGGCGGCAACGTCTCGCTGACCAAGGCCGCGCCGAATCTGACCGCGGTAACCGTCGGTCTGGGCTGGGATGTCCGGACCACCACCGGCACCGACTTCGACCTCGACGCCAGCGCCCTGCTGACCAACAGCGAGGGCAAGGTCGCCACCGACGGCAACTTCGTCTTCTTCAACAACCTCAAGAGCCCCGACGGATCCGTCGAGCACACCGGTGACAACCTCACCGGTGAGGGCGAGGGCGACGACGAGCAGATCAAGGTCAATCTGGCCTCGGTGCCCGCCGACGTCGACAAGATCGTGTTCCCGGTCTCGATCTACGAGGCCGAGAGCCGCCAGCAGTCCTTCGGCCAGGTACGCAACGCCTTCATCCGCGTGGTGAACCAGGCCGACAACAACGAGCTCGCGCGCTACGACCTCAGCGAGGACGCGTCCACGGAGACCGCCATGGTCTTCGGCGAGCTCTACCGCAACGGCGCGGAGTGGAAGTTCCGCGCCATCGGCCAGGGTTACGCCTCGGGCCTGCGCGGCATCGCGCAGGACTTCGGTGTGAACGTCTGAGCCACGGCACGTATCCATGTCCGGCGCCGCACTGTTTGGTGCGGCGCCGGACGCGCCACGGGCCCTGATCCGGCCGGCCGCACCCCGCAGTACATCGCACGGCACGTCACCAAGGGGAGGACACACCATCATGGGCGTCACGCTCGCCAAGGGAGGCAATGTCTCCCTCTCCAAGGCCGCTCCGAACCTCACGCAGGTCCTCGTGGGGCTCGGCTGGGACGCGCGCTCCACCACAGGAGCGCCCTTCGACCTCGATGCCAGCGCTCTGCTCTGCCAGAGCGGACGCGTCCTCGGCGACGAGTGGTTCATCTTCTACAACCAGCTCAAGAGCCCCGACGGTTCCGTCGAGCACACCGGTGACAACCTCACCGGTGAGGGCGACGGCGACGACGAGTCCCTCCTGGTGGACCTCTCGAAGGTGCCGGCCACCGTCGACAAGATCGTCTTTCCGGTCTCCATCCATGACGCCGACAACCGCGGCCAGACGTTCGGCCAGGTCAGCAACGCGTTCATCCGCGTGGTCAACCAGGCCGACGGCCAGGAGCTCGCGCGCTACGACCTCAGTGAGGACGCCTCCACGGAAACCGCGATGATCTTCGGCGAGCTGTACCGGTACGGCGGCGAGTGGAAGTTCCGAGCGGTGGGGCAGGGGTACGCGTCGGGACTGCGGGGCATCGCTCTAGACTTCGGGGTCAACGTTTCGTAAAGCCGCGTGCGGCGCGGGGGAGACCCTCCCTCAGGCTTCGCCCGGGGGACCAATACACGATTGGGTAGCCAGTGGTTCTGAAAACCTTCGGCTGGTCGTTCGCCATCACGGCGCTCGGCCTCGCATTCGCAGCCTGGCAGTGGGGCTGGGAGGCGTTCGGGATCGTACTGATCCTGTCGATCCTCGAGATCTCGCTGTCCTTCGACAACGCGGTCGTCAACGCCGGCATCCTCAAGAAGATGAATGCCTTCTGGCAGAAGATCTTCCTGACGGTCGGCATCCTGATCGCAGTCTTCGGTATGCGACTGGTCTTCCCCGTCGTGATCGTCGCCATCAGCGCCAAGGTCGGGCCGATCGAAGCGGTCCAGCTCGCCCTGGACGACCCGAACCAGTACGAGGCCCTGGTCACCGACGCCCACCCGGCGATCGCCGCGTTCGGTGGCATGTTCCTGCTGATGATCTTCCTCGACTTCATCTTCGAGGAGCGCGAGCACAAGTGGCTGGCGTGGCTGGAGCGCCCGCTCGCCAAGCTCGGCAAGGTCGACATGCTGTCGGTCTGCATCGCCCTGATCATCCTTCTGGTCACCGCGATCACCTTCGCGACCCACGCACACACCAGCACCGGGCACGCCGACAAGTCGGCCACGGTGCTCCTGTCCGGCGTCGCCGGCCTGATCACCTACCTGGTCGTCGGCGGCCTCTCCGGCTACTTCGAGGACAAGCTCGAGGAAGAAGAGGAACGCGAGCACGAGGAGGAGGAGAAGGCCAAGCGCGAGGGCAAGCAGATCTCCGCCGTCGGCCTCGCCGGCAAGGCCGCGTTCTTCCTGTTCCTGTACCTGGAAGTGCTCGACGCGTCGTTCTCCTTCGACGGCGTCATCGGCGCGTTCGCCATCACCAACCACATCTTCTGGATGGCGCTGGGCCTGGGTATCGGCGCCATGTACGTCCGGTCGCTCACGGTCTACCTGGTCCGCCAGGGCACCCTCGACGACTACGTGTACCTGGAGCACGGCGCGCACTACGCGATCGGTGCGCTCGCCGTCATCCTGCTCATCACCATCCAGCACGAGATCAGCGAGATCATCACCGGCCTCATCGGTGTCGTCCTGATCGCCGCCTCCTTCTGGTCCTCGATCCGGCGCAACAAGGCGCTCGAGGCCGCCGAGGGAAATGACTCCTCGGACGACAAAGCCGGGGTGTCCTCCGGGGTGTGACACCCTCCGCGAGGAGGGAACGCTCTGAACGGGGCGGTCGCGAGGTTCCTGAGCCTCGTGGCCGCCCCGCTGCATGTGGTGGGGTACGACGGACCGAGTGGGGTGGGGCATGGCCTTCTGGGACAACATGTTTCGGGGGAGGGCTGCGCAGTTCGACTCCGGCAGCGCGGCGAGCAACTCGATAGAGCTGACCAAGCGGCATCCGACGGTCTCGCTCACCAAGCAGGGCGCGGCCACCGGCAATCTGCGCGTCAACCTCTCCTGGCGGATGCGCACCTCCGACATCGAGGGGCGCTCACGGCAGAGCGGACGACTGCTGAGGCACCCGTTCAAGCTCTTCCAGCCCGATGTGGTCCAGGCCCACACGCAGGGTGTGGTCAATGTGGACCTCGATCTCGGCTGTCTCTACGAGCTGACCGACGGCAGCAAGGGCGTCGTCCAGCCGCTCGGCAGCTTCTTCGGCAGCCTGAACGAGGCACCGTACGTACGCCTCAGCGGCGACGACCGGTTCGGCGCCCCCTCCGGCGAGACGATCTACGTCAATCTCGACCACCGGGACGCGATAAAGCGCCTGCTGTTCTTCGTCTACATCTACGACCAGACGCCCGCGTTCGACCGCACGCACGCCCACTGCACGCTCTACCCGAGCAACGGCCCGCGGGTGGAGATCGAACTGGACGAGCGCGCGCCCCAGGCCCGTTCCTGCGCGGTGTTCTCCGTGGAGAACGTCAAGGGCGAGCTGATCGTGCGCCGAGAGGTGAAGTTCGTCTACGGCTTCCAGGCGGAACTGGACCGGCTCTACGGCTGGGGGTTGCAGTGGGGACGGGGCTACAAGAGCCGCGTGTGAACCGCTCGCGGCGACCGGCTGCTCAGTGGCGCAGGAACTGCGGGCCCATCGGGGGCAGCCGGAAGTTCGGGTCGGGTGCTCCCGCGGCCGCGGGAGCCGACTGCGGATATCCGTATCCCGAAGCGGCCGGAGCCGTCTGCGGGACGGGCGGTGCCGCGTGCGGGTAGCCGTAGGCGGGACGCGTCGCATCGGAGGGCGGGTAGCCGTATGCGGGCACGGCGGCGGTGGGCGCGGCTGCCGGGGACGCCGCCTCGGGCTCGGACGACGGCTCCGCGGCCGCCTCCGCCTCGTCGACCGAGATGCCGAACGCGGTGGCGAGCCCGACCAGCCCGGTCGGGTAGCCCTGGGCTACGGCGCGGAACTTCCAGCCGTCCCCGCGCCGGTACAGCTCGCCGCAGATGATCGCCGTTTCCTCGCCGGTCTCCGGCCGCACGTCGAACACGGCCAGCGGCTCACCGGCACCGGAGGCGTCGTGCAGCAGTATCCGCAGGTCACGAACGTGCTCGAAGGTGCCGCCGTCCGAGGAGGCGGCGATCACGACCTGATCGACGGAGGAGTCCAGTGCCGCAAGATCCGCCTCGACCGTGTCCGTCAGATGCTCGGCGACGCGCTTCTTCGGAAGCCGCCGCACCAGCCCCGAAGGATGGCGCGGCTGGTTGTAGAAGACGAAGTCCTCGTCGGAGCGCACGCGGCCGTCGGGGCCGAGCAGCAGGGCCGAAGCGTCCACGTCGGGGACCCCGGCACCCGGGGTCCAGCGCAGCACGGCCCGTACAGCCGTGGCATCGAGAGGGACGTTCGAGCCCTTCAGCATCGCGTGCGTCATGCCCGTCATCCTGCCTGCCCGAGGGTGCCCGGGACAACGCGGGGGCCTGTTCCGGGCGCCCCGTGACGCCGGCCGGACCATTGGGCGGCACGAGTGAGAAGCAGACGAGTTACCTGAATTTCATGCACTTGGGGAACTCTTGACACCTGGCCTTACGTACTATTACCGGCCACATCGTTGTCCTGGCCGTCGAGGCAGTACGGGGGAGTCACATGCGTCATTTCGGGCATATCCCGCCCGCTGTCCAGGCGAAGCTCTTCCACCGGCAGCCGAGCGAGTTCGGTGCGGACTCACCGGCCAGGATGCTCGCCGCCGCCCTGGGCGCCACGCTCTACAGCCCGGCCACCCGGCCGCACCTCGCCGACGACATCGTCAAGCAGGCCGCGCGTGGCGTCGTGTCCATGGTGCTGTGCCTGGAGGACTCCATCGCCGACGCGGACGTGGACGCGGCCGAGGCCAATCTCGTCCTCCAGTTCGCCGACCTCGCCACCCGCGACACGGAGCTGCCGCTGCTCTTCGTGCGCGTCCGCCACCCGGAGCAGATTCCCGACCTGGTGTCACGGATGGGGCCCACGGGACGGCTGCTGACCGGATTCGTGCTGCCCAAGTTCACCGAGGAACGCGGCGTCCCCTTCCTGGAGGCGCTCACCGGTGCCGAGACCGCGTGCGGCCGCCGGCTGTTCGCGATGCCCGTCCTGGAGTCGCCCGAGCTGCTCTACCTGGAGAGCAGGAACGACACGCTCGCCGGTATCGTCCGCACCGTCGACAAGTACCGCGAGCGCGTCCTCGCCCTGCGGCTCGGCGTCACCGACTTCTGCTCCGCCTACGGCCTGCGCCGCTCGCCCGACATGACGGCCTACGACGTACGGATCGTCACGTCCGTCATCGCCGACGTGGTCAACGTCCTCGGCCGCTCCGACGGCACCGGCTTCACCATCACGGGCCCCGTGTGGGAGTACTTCCCGACCCAGGAGCGCATGTTCAAGCCACAGCTGCGCCGCAGCCCCTTCCTCGAAGGGAGCGCCGAGGAACTGCGCACCGCCCTGATCGAGCACGACATGGACGGACTGCTGCGCGAGATCGAGCTCGACCGGGCCAACGGCCTGCTCGGCAAGACCTGCATCCACCCCTCCCACGTGCTGCCCGTCCACGCCCTGTCCGTGGTCAGCCACGAGGAGTACAGCGACGCCCGGGACATCCTGCGCCCCGAGCGGGACGGCGGCGGGGTGCTGCGCTCCGCGTACACGAACAAAATGAACGAGGTGAAGCCGCACCGCGCCTGGGCGGAGCGGACTCTGCAGCGCGCCGAGGCCTTCGGCGTCGCCCGGGAGGACGTGGGCTTCGTGGACCTGCTGACGGCAGGGCTCACCGACTGATGACGGAGGAATCGAACGACGTGGTGTGGTCGGGAAGCTGGGTCGCCGAGCGGCTCGGAGTCGGGTTCGAGGGAGACACACGACTCCCGGAGCTGCTGGGCCTGGCCCTGCGCCGCAACCCCAAGCGGGCCCATCTGCTCGTCTCGAACGTGCTGGGCAAGCATGTTCCGCAGAGCCCGCGGCTGGTCTGGCGCGCCGGATACGACCTCGGTCTGCGTGTACGGGACCTGCTCGGCACGGCCGAATCGGCCCGCGCCGTCGTCCTCGGCTACGCGGAGACCGCAACCGGCCTCGGGCACTCGGTCGCCGACGGCGTCGGCCTCGCGCCCTACCTGCACTCCACCCGCCGCCCCGTCGACGGCGTCGCCACCGCGGGCGGCTTCGAGGAGTCCCACTCGCACGCCACCTCGCACCTCCTGCTGCCCGAGGACCCGGCCCTGCTCGCGGGCGCAGGCCCGCTCGTCCTCGTCGACGACGAGTTCTCCACCGGCAACACCGTGCTCAACACCATCCGCGATCTGCACGAGCGCCACCCCCGCGCGCGCTACGTGATCGTCGCCCTCGTCGACATGCGCTCCGAGCAGGACCGGCAGCGGTTCGCCGCGTTCGCCGGGGAGATCGGCGCCCGCGTGGACCTGGTGGCCATGGCGTCGGGGACGGTCCGCCTCCCCGACGGCGTCCTGGCGAAGGGACAGGCGCTGGTCGCCGCGTACGAGAGCGCGGACCATGCACCCGCCCCGGCCGACGGGCCGCACACGCGGGTCGACCTCGCCTGGCCCGCCGGCGTACCCGACGGCGGCCGCCACGGCTTCACCCCCGCCCATCGCCTCGCGCTGGAGACCGCCCTGCCCGGCATGGCGGCGCAGCTCACCGATGCGCTGGGGGACGCGCGCCGTGTCCTCGTCCTCGGCTTCGAGGAGCTGATGTACGCGCCGCTGCGACTCGCCGCCGCCCTGGAGCGCACCGCGGCCGTGCCCGAGGTGCGGTACTCCACCACCACCCGCTCGCCCGTCCTCGCCGTCGACGACCCCGGCTACGCGATACGCACCCGGCTGGTCTTCCCCGCCCACGACGACCCGGCCGACGGCCCCGGCGAGCGCTACGCCTACAACGTGGCGGGAGCGGGCTTCGACGCCGTCGTCGCCGTCGTCGACTCGGCCGCCGACACCCCCGCACTGCACGGCCCGGACGGCCTGCTCGCCCAGCTGGCCGCGCACACCCCGCACGTGGTGCTCGCCGTCGTCCCCTCGTACGTACCCCAGGCATTCCCGGCACCCTCCGCTCCCGAAAGGGCCTCCATGCTGCCCGAGCCGCTCCGCGGTCCCGCCTTCTCGTCCTACGCGCCCGACGAGGTCGGCTGGCTGCTCCAGGACCTCTCGGACGTGCGGCTCGAAGCGCCGACGGAGGAGCGCGAGGAGGCGATACAGAGCGGCGGCGCGCACTACGCCGAGTCGCTGCCCGTCGAGTACCAGCCGAGCGAGCAGTACCAGCAGCTGTTCAAGGCGGCCCTGGAGACGTCCGCGGCCCGGATCGCCCGTGCCGTCGGCGCCGTCACCGAGACCGTGCTCGCCGAGAGGTCCTCCCGCCCCGTCCTCGTCTCCCTGGCCCGCGCCGGCACGCCCGTCGGCGTCCTGATGCGGCGCTGGGCGCAGCACCGCCACGGCCTCGACGTCCCGCACTACGCCGTGTCCATCGTGCGCGGCCGCGGCATCGACACCAACGCGCTGCGCTGGCTCGCCGCCCACCACGACCCCGCGGACGTCGTCTTCGTCGACGGCTGGACCGGCAAGGGCGCGATCACCCGCGAACTGGCCGAAGCGCTGCGGGAGTTCGACGGTTTCGACCCCGAGATCGCGGTCCTCGCCGACCCCGGCGGCTGCGTCCGCACCTACGGCACGCGTGAGGACTTCCTCATCCCGTCCGCCTGTCTCAACTCCACCGTCTCCGGCCTCATATCCCGCACCGTGCTCCGTGCGGACCTGGTCGGTCCCGACGACTTCCACGGCGCGAAGTTCTACCGCGAACTGGCCGGCTCCGACGTCTCCGGTCACTTCCTCGACACCGTCGCCGCCCGCTTCGACGAGGTCGCGGACGACGTCGACGCCGACGTCAAGGAACTCCTCGCCGCCGACCGCGCCCCCACCTGGGAGGGCTGGGCGGCCGTCGAGCGGATCAGCGACGAGTACGGCATACACGATGTGAACCTCGTCAAGCCGGGCGTCGGCGAGACCACCCGCGTACTGCTGCGCCGCGTCCCCTGGAAGATCCTCGCCAAGCACGGTGCGGGCGCCGACCTCGACCACGTACGCCTGCTCGCCGAGCAGAGAGGCGTACCGGTGGAGGAGGTCGACGAACTCCCCTACACCTGCGTCGGGTTGATCCACCCCAAGTACACCCGGGGAGCAACCGGCGCCGGCGGCAAGGCGGTGTTGGCATGACCGTCCTCGTCGCCAGCGATCTCGACCGCACGCTGATCTACTCCAGCGCCGCACTCGCGCTCACCACTCCCGACGCCGAGGCGCCCCGGCTGCTCTGCGTCGAGGTGCACGAGCGCAAGCCCCTGTCGTACATGACCGAGACGGCCGCCGGCCTGCTCGCGCGGCTCACCGAGGACACCGTCTTCGTCCCCACGACCACCCGCACCCGCAAGCAGTACCAGCGCATCAGCCTGCCCGGCACCGAGCCGGAGTACGCGATCTGCGCCAACGGCGGGCATCTCCTCGTCGACGGCGTCAGCGACCCCGACTGGCGAGGGTCGGTCGCGGTCCGTCTCGCCGACGAGTGCGCGCCGCTCGCCGAGATCCGCGCCCACCTCGCGGCCACCGCGGACCCGGCGTGGCTGCGCAAGGAGCGGGTGGCCGAGGACCTGTTCGCCTACCTCGTCGTCGAACGGCCGCTGCTGCCCGAGAGCTGGGTCAAGGACCTGGGCGGCTGGGCCGAGGAACGGGGCTGGTCGGTCTCCTTGCAGGGCCGCAAGATCTACGCCGTGCCGAAGCCGCTCACGAAGAGCGCCGCGGTCCGCGAAGTGGCCCGCCGCACCGGCGCCCGCCTGACGCTCGCGGCCGGCGACTCGCTGCTCGACGCCGACCTCCTGCTTGCGGCGGACCGCGGCTGGCGCCCCGGCCACGGCGAACTGGCGGAAGCGGGCTGGACGGCCCCGCACATCGAGTCGCTCCCGCACCAGGGCGTGGCGGCGGGCGAGGAAATCCTCCGGCGCTTCGGCACGGAGGCGCGCGCGGCCCACTAGGCCCTGTCCGGGCGGTCTTCCCGGGCCCGCGACGCGGGCTACGGCTCCTCACCCCCCCGGCCGGGTGGGGGTCCCCTGGCGGAG
Organism: Streptomyces sp. NPDC043812; assembly: GCF_056436245.1. Taxonomy (NCBI): domain Bacteria; kingdom Bacillati; phylum Actinomycetota; class Actinomycetes; order Kitasatosporales; family Streptomycetaceae; genus Streptomyces; species Streptomyces sp. NPDC043812. The sequence continues at coordinate 110,766 of NZ_JBWKCY010000018.1, read as the reverse complement.
CCCGGGGGAGTGTCGCCATGCTGTGTTGTCGGGAGTCGCCGAAGTACGTTCAGTACGGGGACGCTCTCCCCATCCTGGCGGCCAGGGTGGGGGTCCCCGGCGGAGTCAGTGCCCCACCGCCCTGCGATACGTCCCCTCGGCCCTGGTGGCCGGGAGGCCCATGCATCTGGCGCCCGGGGGCTGATCCTCGAAGATCGCCCGGACAGGACCTGGGCCTGTCCGGGCGGGTATGCCCGGCGGATCAGGGCCGGACGTGTCCCGGCCCGCGCGGGCCGGCGGGTGCGGGCGCACCCGCCGCGCCCCCCGCCGGCTCCGTCAGCCCCGCCGCGCCCCCGCCCCCGGCTTCAGCACTCGCACCGTCAGGAACACCAGCACCGCCACACCCGCGCACGCCAGCACCGCCTTCGAGTACGCCGACACGTACCCCGTCACTTCCTCCCACCTCTCGCCCAGCGCGTACCCCGCCAGCACGAACACCGTGTTCCAGATCGCGCTGCCCAGCGTCGTCAGCGCCACGAACAACGGCAGCCGCATCCGCTCCACCCCGGCCGGCACCGAGATCAGCGAACGGAACACCGGGATCATCCGGCCGAAGAACACCGCCTTCGGCCCGTGCCGCACGAACCACGCCTCCGTGCGCTCGATGTCCGTGACCTTCAGCAGCGGCAGCTTCGCCGCGATCGCCACCGTACGGTCGCGGCCCAGCAGCGCCCCGATCCCGTAGAGAGCCATCGCGCCGATCACCGACCCCGCCGTCGTCCACAGCAGGGCCGCCAACAGGCCCATCCGTCCCGTGCCGGCCGCGAAGCCCGCCAGCGGCAGGATCACCTCACTGGGGATGGGCGGGAAGAGGTTCTCCAGGGCGATGGCGATGCCCGCGCCCGGGGCGCCCAGGGTGTCCATCAGGCCGGTGACCCACCCCGGCGCGCCGCTGCTGTCGATGCCGCTGCTCGTAGCGCTGCTCATGGCGTGAACGCTAGGCAGCCGAAGCTGAAGGCACCCTGAAGGCCGCCGCACACATCCTTGCGGTTTTCCGCAGTGTGCCGGGCACGGTCCGTTGAGTAGCGTGGCCGATCATGAGGAAGCTCGCGGGCAGAGGCATACGGTACGCGGCGGGACTCACGCTCGGAGCCGTGACCGCCGTCGCCCACCTGCTCGGCATGCTGCTCGCGGGCGTCGTCCTGCTGCCGGTCGTCGCCTGGCCGCGCGGCCGACGCGCCGCACAGCGGACGCTGGGCACGTACGCGGCGCGCCTCGCGGACCTGGAGCGCGGCAGGCTCGACCGGTTCCTGGACACCCGCATCTCCCCTTCCTACGGAAACGAACGCGCCGCACGCTATGTCCTGGCCCGCTGGCCGCTGGGTCTCCTCGGCGGGCTCGTGGTGTTCTGCGTGCTGGTCGGCCTGCTCTACGTCGGCTACGCCCTCCTCGGCTGGCTGCTCGTCGACCTCACCTACCCCTGGGCCGTGGCCGGAACCGGCCTGGCCGGCCTCTTCCTCGTTTTCCTGGCGGTGCAGGGCATGGTGGGAACCGCACTGCTCGAAGGCGCACTCGCTCGCCGACTCCTCGGCCCCAGTCATCAGGACGAGTTGGAGCGGCGCATCACCCAACTGGCCACCAGCCGCGCCGAGATGATGGACGCCGTGAACGGCGAACGCCGCCGTATCGAACGAGACCTCCATGACGGCGTCCAGCAGCGCCTCGTCGCCCTCGGGATGCTCCTCGGCCGCGCCCGCCGCAGCCGCGACCCCCACACAGCGGACCAACTCCTGCGCCAGGCCCACGAGGAGAGCCGCCGCGCCCTCACCGAACTGCGCGAGGTCGCCTGGCGCGTCTATCCGACCGTGCTCGACGAGGCCGGTCTGCGCACCGCGCTGGAGACCGTCGCCGAACGCACTCCGCTGCCGGTGCGCCTCGCCTGCGACCTCGGCGACGAGCCCGCGCAACCCGTGGCGACCGTCGCGTACTTCGTCGTCTCCGAGGCCGTCACCAACGTGGTGAAGCACTCGGGAGCCACCCGCATCGACGTGCGTCTGGAGCACGACGGTGCCCGCCTGCGGCTCCGCGTCGAGGACGACGGCACCGGCGGCGCCGACCCGGCGGGCGGCGGGCTGACGGGCCTGGCGAGCCGGGTGACCGCTCTCGACGGCCGGTTCGGGGTGCACAGCCCGGCCGGCGGACCCACTGTGATCACTGCGGAGCTGCCGTGCGCGTAATCCTGGCCGAGGACTCGACCCTGCTGAGGGAGGGGCTGGTGCGGCTGCTCGCCGAGGAGGGCCACGAGGTGACGGCGGCCGTCGGCGACGCCGAACAGCTCCTCGCGGCGGTGGCGGCCGACCCGCCGGACGTGGTCGTCGCGGACGTACGCATGCCGCCCACGCACACCGACGAGGGCCTGCGCGCCGCGCTGGAGATCCGCCGCAGCCGCCCGGAGGTCGGGGTCCTGGTGCTGTCCCAGTACGTGGAGAAGCGGTATGCCACCGAGCTCCTCACATCCGACCGCGGCGGCGTCGGCTACCTCCTCAAGGACCGGGTGGTGCAGATCGACGAGTTCCTGGACGCCCTGGAACGGGTGGCGCGCGGGCAGGCGGCGTTCGATCCCGACGTCGTACGGCAGATCCTGGTCCGCAGCACCCGCACCGATCCCCTGTCCCGGCTGACGGCACGGGAGAAGGACGTGCTCGGCGAGATGGCGCAGGGACACACCAACGCGGCCATCGCCTCCCGGCTGCACGTGTCGCAGAGCGCGGTCGAGAAACACATCAACGCGATCTTCGACAAGCTCGAACTGACGGGGACGACCGGCTATTCGCGCCGGGTGCTTGCGGTGCTGCGGTACCTGGGCTCGTAGCGTCCGGTGGGTCGCGGGCCGGATCGCACGCGAGGCGGCCCAGCCGGCGGGCGCACAGGGGGGCGCCGTCAGGCGCAGCAGCCGCCCCCGCAGCAGCCACCGCCACCGCCGCCGCCCGGCGCGGGTGCGGGGCCTGCAGACCGCGCGCTGCCGACGGCAACGGCGGACAGCAGCTTCACCGTGTCGTCATGCCCGTCCGGGCAGCTCGCCGGCGCGGACGACTCGGCCATCGGACGGCTCACTTCGAACGTGTCGCCGCAGGTCCGGCAGCGGAATTCATAACGAGGCATGCGCTCAGGCTACCGGGGCTGCCCCGGCTGCGGTGCCGCCAGTTCACGCCGGCGCCGGGCGCGCTGCTCGCGCTCGGCCTCCTCGGGGTGGCGGGCCTTCCAGTACGGGTTGTCGTGCGGCAGCGTCGCACTGACCCGCCCGTACATCCCGAAGAACATCAGCATCACGCCCACCACAAAGCTGAACATCACGTTCTGGATGCGGAAGGCGAGTGGATTGAAGCTGCGGTCGAGCAGGGCGAGGTTCACGAAGCCGCTGAGGATGAACAGCACGCCCAGCACCATGTTCAGGGTGGACGCGATGTTGCCGCCGATCACCATGCCGACGAAGAGCAGCAGCCCGACGCAGATGGACAGGACGCTCAGCGCGCCGTTGGTGTTGAGGCCGCCGACGGTGTCGCCGCGGGTGTCGAAGAAGCCGATCCGGTCGATGAGGCCCAGGATGCCGAACGCGACCAGCACGAGCCCCATCAGCCCTGCGCCGATGCGGTAGAACAGGCTCAGCTTGTGGTCGACGGGCAGATGCTCGTCGAGCCTGATGCGGCGCTTCCCGGCTCCGGTGTGGTGCAGTACGTGTCCGGCCATGGTTGGCCCCCTTCGTACCCGAGCGTTCGTACCCTGCCTGCGTGTCCGGCTCCCTCCCAGGATCCGCCCGGCCGCGCGACACGACAACGGGACGCCGGTCCGGCACCCCGCGGCCCCGGTGTGCCCCGGGGCGTCCGGGGTCGGCTCAGTGGCCGGCGCCGCGCTCCTCGCGGATCTGCTCGACCACGTGGGCGACCGTCCGACGGACGGCCTCCGTCTCCTGCAGGAAGTGCCAGTAGTCCGGGTGGCGCCCCTCCAGACCGCCGACTGCCCGGTCCAGCCGTGCGACGGAGTCGTCCAGCGGACGCGCGTGGCGCGGATCCGGGGTGTTGCGCCCGGCCATGGCCAGGCGCTGGGCGTCGCGGATCGTGAACCGGGTCCGGTCGATCTCCTGTTGGGGGTCCTTCGCGACGGCGTTGAGCCGCTGGAGCCGGTCACCGGCCGCCGAAACGGCCTCGTCCGTGGCGTTCAGCAGGGCGCGCACGGTGCTCAGCAGAGCCGTCGCATCCGGCCAGCGCTGCTCCCCGCGTGCCTTCCCGGCCTCCTTCAGCTTCTCCTCGGCCTGGCGGACGCCGGTCGCCGCCTGCTCGGGCACGGGCTGCAGGTCCTGCCAGCAGTCGACCGTGAACCGCCGACGCAGCTCGCTGAGCACGGGCTCGACGTTCGCGGCACGGGTCGTCAGGGCCTGCGCGCGGGTGCGCAGCGACACGAGGCGCTTGTCGATCTCGGCGGCGCGCTCGGGCAGCCGCTCGGCCTCGGCCCGCACGGCCTCGGCGTCGCGCAGCACTCCGTCGGCCCGCTGGAGGGTCTCGGCGACGCCGTGCCGGCCGGCGCCCTCGTTGAGCCTGGTCAGCTCGGGGCCGAGAGCGGCGAGCCGGGCGGCGAGATCGTCTGCTCGCAGTCCGGAGCTGCGCACCGAATCGAGAGCATTGCTCGCGGAAAGGAGCGCCTGTCGCGCACGCTCGACGGCCGGGGCGAGCCGGGCGAGCTGCGTCTCCGCCTTGTCGAGCAGCGGCCCGAGCCCCTGCTCGAACCGGTCCAGCTCGCTCTTGACCCGCACCAGCTCGTCCTTGGCGCGGACCAGCTCGGTCCGTGCATGCGCGGCGACCGACGCCTCAAGATCGTCCCGATCCAGGTCATGGGCGTCGACGGCGGTGATGTACGCGTGGCTCACCTCGTCGATACGACGCCCCAGCGCGGCGAAGTCGTCGATCGCACGGCGCGCCCCCGGCGAACTGTCCACGGCGGTGATCGTCTCGATCGAGATCCGCAGATCACGCTGGGCGGTGTCCAGTTCGTAGAACGCGGCGGCGGCGTCGTCCTTCGCAGCCTGGGCCGCGGCGCGCTGGCTCTCCCCGCGCCCACCGCCGAACCAGCGCCTCGTCCCGCCGCCGGCGAAGGAGCCGGCGAGCGCGACGGCGAGCAGCGGCACGGGAAGGAGCACCAGCCCCAGCACGTCCCGGACGGCGTTCGCTCGTGCCTTGTGGTGCGGCCGCGCGTGTCTCGCCGTCACATCCCTCTCCCGTGCTGTGTCCGCCCTGCCCGTTCCCGGTCAATACTCCCACCAGAAGGACGAACACACGGGGCTGTTAGTTCGCGCTGCGCACCACGACTTTGCCGTTGTCGCTGCGCGCCTTGACGATATGCCTGCTGTCGTCGTCGGTGGGCACGGCGATGTCGACGTCTCCGTTGTCACTCTTGGCGGCGACGGCGTACGGCGCGCCCGCGGCGGGCAACTCGATGTCGATCTGCCCGTTGTCGCTGACGGTCTCGACCCGGTCGGGCGCGGCGCTGAGCCCGAGCCGCACGGACCCGTTGTCGGAGGTGGCGACGACCGAAGGGGAGCTGACCCGCTCGGTCACGATCCGCCCGTTGTCGCTCTCGAGCTCCAGCGGCCCGCTGGAGTCGCGAACGGTCACCTCGCCGTTGTCCGCCGTGATCTTCAGGGCGGTGGTGAACCCGCCGGCGGTGACGCTCCCGTTCCCGTCCTTGACGGTGACGGCGACGCCCCGCGGCACCTTGACCGTGTGCCGGGACTCGCAGTTACTGGCGACGGCGTCGCACTCCACCTCGAGACTGAGGGTGCCGTCCTCCAGCTTCCACGAGGGGTCGGGGCCGCTCCCGAACATGACCCACCCGTCGACCTGCCGCGTGACCTGCACATCCTTGATGTCGGCGGGCACGATGTCGAGGTCGGAGTTCCCGCTGTCGACGGTCAGTGTGTCCCCGCTGAAGGCGAACGCCTTCCGCTCAACAGGAGCCTCCCCGGCATCGGCACTCCCGCACCCGGTGACCCCGGCCCCGACGAGGACGACACCGAGGACGGCGAGTGCGATGCGGGCGCGGGGGTGGCTGTACTGACGCTGACGGCGGTGGCTCTCGGTCATGGTGATCGTTCCCCCAGGTGTGGCTCAGGCTGATGCGCTCACGCTACGAGCCCACGGCCCGGCCATCGATGCGGCGACCCACCGGGTCGGGGGTGGGGATATCCCCCGGGGTGGCACCGCGGGGGATACCCCCCGGGCGGCATCGCCGGAACGGTTTGGAGGTGGGTGGTGGGTGCCATGTAGGCTGTGCGTTCATCCACGGGTGCGTAGCTCAGGGGTAGAGCGCTGCTCTTACAAAGCAGATGTCGGCGGTTCGAAACCGTCCGCGCCCACCAGCCAACACGCCCCCGCAGTGAGTCCGCTGCGGGGGCGTTGACGGTAGAAGGTGACGGCAGTCGTCACCCGCAGTCGCTCCTGACGAGCCCTGCGGCGGAGCGCCGGCGGCCGAGGTTATGCCTTCGTCGGTTCTTATTCCTCGGACTCGGCTGGTCCCAGCGTCCAGAGGTAGACCACGCACTGGAACAAGATCGCGGCTCCAGGAGAGCCGACTTCATCGATGAATCCGTGCGCCAGTTCATTCCGAAGGTTCCACCCGCCAGTCGGGTTCCCGCAGATGGTCAAAATGTTGCGGTACCAAGATTCATCGAGATTCTTTTCCCGAAGGGTTTTGAGTAGGGCCCCCAACCCAGGGTACTGACCCGGCTTCTCGTCTCTCTGCAAGCGATAGACGCCCGCGTCTAGGGAGAGGATAGGTTCCGAGCGAGAGTTTCGATCTTGGGGGCAATTGTGAATGTAGCCCCCTCGGTATCTCCCGACCAATACCGAATAAAGCATCGGGCGATAGATCTTGCAAGCTCTGAGGTGGTTAGAGGTCCTTGGTTGAAAAACTCTGTTAGCTCATCCTCTGTCGGGATTCCATGGGCATCGGCAACCTTGTGCAACGCAGTAGCCAAGAGGGGTGCCATGTGTTGCAGAGCGAAGGACTCCTGTCGGGCCAAGCACATCTCTATGACGTCTTCGTCGCTCTTGGGCGAAAATCTTGGCAGTCCATCTGCGCCGAGTAGTTCATGTGTAGCCAAATGAACGAGTGGCGCGTTCCTTGCGAACTCCTCGACGCGCTTCCTTGTATTTTCAATAGTGCCTACGGCTGGGCAGTAGGCGAAAGCAAACGCCATCAACGCTTCACGCCAGTCAGCGCACTCCGCGACAGGCTTGAAGTAGTTCTCGAACTGCTCCCTACTGATTGCGCTGGACGCGGTGAATGAGGCAAGCCCAAGGTCCTCGTGGCGTGTCTTCTGAAGCGCTGACGCCGCACGTTCGATCAGATCGGGCTTGGCGGACCCGTGGGCGCGCTCAAGTGCCTTCTCGATGTGGCCCACCTTTACGATGCCCGCCGCTACTTCGGCTGCGTCCAGCCACAGTTGAACACGGGCGGCGTGAGCCGATTCGCGTTCGTCGTCCCTAGATATCTGTACGATAAGGGCGAGGAGATCGTCGCGAATAATTGGGGATTCATAAGCCTCTGCGGCGGCATCGAGGGCTGCGCGAATCTTCTCAGGGGAAATAGATTGCTCGCTTACTAGGGGGCGCAGGAGGCGTAGGGCAACACCCGGCGCATCAGGATCCTGGGAAATTACGCGCTCTGCGGTTGCGAGCATCTCGTTGGCCGCTTCGGTGGCTGTGTCCTTGTCTCCGAATCACCTGCACTCGCCATTTTCCGTCATTCGCCACGACCTGCACCTGATAGGAAAGTGCCCAGGCGGCGGCTCGGCGCATTATGGTTTCGGGTTCGCCGCCGTCCAGAGTTCCCTCGTGCTCACTTATGGGAATCCGCTCATTAAATGCTCTCTTTGCTTTGAATGAGCTGCTGGCTGTTGCAACCTCATCGATCCAGCCAGCTATCAGAGACAGGTACCCGTCGTCACTGTGCATGCACACAGTGTGCAGGGCGTGACCTGATCACATCCACCTGTTTACAGCTGCGGAGAAACGATGAGCGTCAGCGTAGGGGACACCTCTTCGCGGGGTGCGCCGCGAAGAGTGCCCCGGATCTCGCCCCCTTATCAAGAAGCCGGTCCATGTGCCCCATAGCCTCGCGGCGATTGGCGTCGGACACATGCGCGTAGATGTTCATCGTGACGGCGATCTGTGAGTGCCCAAGAATCTCCATCACGACTCGGGCTGGCACACCTGCAGCGAACAGCAAAGTGGCGCATCCGTGCCGGGCGTCGTGCAGCCGGATGCGGGGGAGCCTTGTGTCATCTGAGATGCGCTCGAACGATCGGCTTAGGTTCCTCGGCTCCACTGGACGTCCGGTGCGAGTCGTGAACACGTAGTCACTGTCGTGCCAGCTCTGCCCGGTGGCGAGGCGTTGCGCGGCCTGGCGCAGCCGCTGCCATCGCAGCGGAGCCACGCACATCAGCGGGATGGGGATGACTCGAGTCCGGCGGTTCTTCGTCGTGTCCTCGTACAGCTCCCTCTGCACCCGCTGGAGCTGATTCCGCACAGTAAGCGTGCGGCGCGCCAAGTCGATGTCTGACCAGCGCAGCCCGAGGATCTCTCCGCGGCGCAGCCCAAGAGCCACTGCCAGAACGAACGCCGTGTACAGCGGATCCTTCCTCGTGGCCTCCAGGAAGGTCGTCGTCGCGCACCATGTCAGATGCCCCGCCCGCATGCCCCGAGTGCGAGTTGAAGGCCGGCAGCTTCGTCCTCTGTGCCCGGGAGGACGATGGCGCGCGAGCCTGTCGCATCCTGTGGTGCTGCTCCGGCCGGCACGTCTGGTGGAAGTGGGCGGACCGTCCGGACGACCCTCTGGAGCCTCGCCCCCACCCACAACTGTTCCGGTCCTGACATCTAAGGCTGACATCAACGATGGGTCCGCATCCCCGAGTGAGCCGGCACGGCAGTCGGAGCTCCGGGTGCACGTGGGGCAGAGGGCCAGCGGCCGAACTTGTAAGGCGGGGTCGCCGGTTCGAACCCGACAGGGGGCTCCAGCCATCGAGCCTGGGGATCTTCGGCGTTCAGGCCCGATGCCCGGAGCGGATGATCGCGGGCGGGCCGCCAAGCGCGGTAAGAATTTCTCTACTTCATCAAGGCCCGCGCGGCGCGGGCGCGCGCCGCCGGGCGGGCCACGACAGGACGTCATCTGCGGTCACAAGACGACGCCTCCGGCGGGGGGCCGGCCAGCACTGGAGGCCGAGGGCGCCGTCGCCGGGCGCAAGTTCGTGGGTGATGAGCGGTGGGAAGCCTTCCGTCCCGCACACCATCGACCCAGGCAGAGCCTGCGCGATGCCGAACTAGTATTGCGCTTCTTCACTCTCGCCGAGGACATTACGCACCAGTCCACCTCAGACACTCACGAAATTCTCGCGAAGGAAGAACAACTCTTCAACCGAACTGGCAAGATGTCGAGCGTCATTCGTAGATTCGCTCGAAAAATGCCTCACCTCTTTCGGCAACGAATCCTTCAAGATCGGAGACTCGCATTGCATTGACTCGGCAGACCGGTCGACGGCAGTTGAGCCGCGGTCATAGCGGCGCGGGCCCACGACCCAGGGCGGTTGAGATCCATCCAGACCCAACGATCGCAGGCGCCTCAAGTTCCACGAACAGCATCACGAGACGCTAACGATCAACGTAGCCACCCGCGGTGGCGAGACCTTGACGCATCAACCCAAAGCTGCTTCCCTCTTGGCTATAGAAATCCTTCACATCGGATCAGTGAATCGCAGCTTCACGTCAGCACGTCGAGGCAGCAAGGCAGGGCCCGCGCCATAGACCGTCGCAGCGGGCCACGGCAACATAATTGTCGTACGAAAATCTCCCCCATTGATAATGGTGATCACGCAGCCGTAAGGCGCCGTTTCGGTGAGGTCGATCCTGAAGATGATGTGGGCGGCATTCCTCAGGCAGCTCGTCAGGCATTGGCTCGTTCCCGGCCTGAGCGCGGTGGCGGTACTCGTCGCGGCATTGCTGTGGATGCCGAGCCTCGTAGAGTGGATCAACCTGCCTTGGAATCTCCCCGGTGCCACTAGCGTGGCATCATGGCTCGATGACTGGGGCCCGATCGGCGCAACAATCACCACGTTCGCCCTCGTGTCGGCAGTTCGGGAACAGTGGGCCGCAGGTGCTACTGCCGGGCTGGCCGCCCGAATACGTCAGCTCCCGCTGCCAGTCACGGACTTCGTCGGGCGGTGGAACGAGATCCGTCAAGTGTCCCGTTGGCTCAGGAATGCGCAGCAAGGACCGCGCATTGTGATTATCAGTGGACATGGCGGCGTCGGCAAGACCACCCTGGCGAACCATCTGGGGCAGACGGTCGACAAGCGGTTCGCTGGCGGTGTCGTCTGGCTTGATCTCCGCGAATATCAGATCGACGCCAGCGCATTGGGCGATCTGCTGCGCGATCTTGGTGTGGACGCCCTCAACATCCCCGTGACACACGACGCGCAGGCGCGCTTGCTCCGCCACATCACGTCCAGCAGCAACATCCTTTTCGTCTTCGACAACGTCACCCGGGAGTCTCAGGTCCGGTCGATGCTGCCGATTGGCAAGGGCAACGCGGTGATCATAACGAGCCGCTCGCAGCTGAGCGCAATACCTTCCGCATACCGAATTAATCTGGAGATCTTCGACGCAGAAACCGCGGTCTTCTTTCTGCAACAATCGTCAATGAAAACCATCGAGGCTTCCACCGCTGCGGAAATCGCCAGATGCTGCGGATATCTCCCCCTGGCACTGCGGATCGCAAGCGCGAAACTTGCCACGGCGTCCCATTATACTCCCGCGCTTCTCGCCACTCAACTGGCCAACGAGCACCGGCGCCTCGCCGAGTTACAGACCGGCGATCTCAACATTCAGGCGAGCGTGAACATCAGTTTCGACATACTGTCGGAAACACAGAAACGAGCATTCCTGCTCAGCTCCCTGATCGAGACGCAGACCATTCCAGTGTGGTCTCTGCAAGTGATGGTGGGATTGTCCGAGCGCGACTGTCAGTCCGTCATCGATGATCTGGAGGACGCCGGGCTTGTGACCCGCCTGCGCCGCAGCGCAGGCGATCAGGATGATTTCACCTTCCACGACCTCGTCCGAGCCTACGCAAGGGAGAAATTCTCGGAAACCATGCCCGCGCGTGCCGGCGATGCAGCGATCGAGGCATATTTGCGCCGGTACTGTGACTTGGCGGCACTGGCGGCCATCACGCCGGGCTTCGGGTTACCCGGGGAACTCAACTACACGGCAACATGGCGACTCGCCGGTAAACCGGTGACGGTGGACAGCGCCGTCAGCCTGTCGAGAAACGGCCTGGCATGGTTCGAGGCTGAGATTTCCCGACTCGTCGACGCCATCGGCCAGGCCGTCAACCGCGGCATGCCCGAATTCGCCGTCCGGCTGGCCGGGGCGATTCCCGACTTCCTCGAACTGCATCAAATGCACATCCTCTGGGAGGCTAGTCATCAGCTGGCGATTGAGGCGTCCGATCACGTGGACGATCCATTCTGGAAGGCGCTCATCACCCGAAATCTCGGCCTGCTGCGCTGGTACCAGGGTCAGCTGACCGAAGCCGAGCAACTGCTGTCGGCGAGCCGGGACACCTTTGTAGAGCTGGGCTATCTGCACAGCGCCGCGCTTGCTTTCCGGGATTTGGGGCTCGTGCGCATCCACCTCGGCGACATCGCTACTGCACTGACCGACTGGGCACACGCTCTCCGGCTGATGCGCGAGATCGGTGACAGACACGGCGAGGCCGCAATTCTCAGGGAGTTCGGCTTGGAGCACCTGCGGCAGGAGCGCCCCCTTGCGGCGCAGCGGGTCTTCAGGTGCTGCCTCGCCACGTTCGAGCCGATGGAATGTAAGTGGTGCATCGCCATCACCGTTGACGGCCTGGCTAAAGCAAGTATCGGTCTAGGGGACCTCGAAGCCGGCCTCAAGCACTTCGCGCGAGCTCTGGAGATCTATTCACAGCTGAACGTCAAGGGCTCCCAGGCAGATGTCCTTGACTCGATGGCAATGGCCTACTCCGCCGCCGGGGACGTCGCGTCTTCAGCCGGTGCCTTCGAACAGAGCGTGGCGATACGTCAAGAGCTTGGTGACCCACAGGCGCGGACGCGGACAGTTCGTTCCTATCTCGAAATGCTGCAGTCACACGGGCGGCGGGCCGAAGCCCGCCGGGTCGAGTCACGGATGGTGAGTTATGGGTGAACTGGAACCAGTCGTCAAGCGGCTCGTTGACGAATGCCGCACCACTGCGTTCGAGCAGGAGCACGTCTTGCCTTGGCCGATCGGGGAGATTCCTCCGTTCGGGGCGATGACGTGCTGCATTGCTCCGAGCTCGCGATGCGCGCCAGACAAACACAACCAAAGTGAGCTGATCTTCATCTATCGCGGGTACGGCGAGTCAGATATCGAAGGTGTGCGGTCGTCGATCTCGCAAGGCGACATCATATATATCCCCCGGCAGATGGAACACACCTTCATCAACCTGAGCGAAACTGAGGACCTGGCTTTCTTTTCGGTCTGGTGGCCACGCGTGGAGCCCGTGGCATGACACGCTCCCTTGAGATCCCCCAGCTGACTCTAAGCGACCCAGAGGTCGCGTCGGTGAATTCCCTTATTCAGGAGATGGCCGAGCGGTACTCGTCGGCAGATCATCCTGATTTTCTCCGGGCCGCCAGGGTCTGGTCCGGTGAGTTGCCGCGCGGGCCGAGGCTGTTTCTCGAAGGGTTCAGGCTCGGTGACCGGTTTCCGGCGTGCATTATTGCGGGCTACCCGATCGCCGATGCCGCGTTGGGACCGTCCCCGCTGGACGGTACCAAGTCACGCAGAAGGACCGATGCCGAGAAGGCTGTCGAGTTCTTCTCGGTGCTCCTGAGTTCGCTGCTCGGCGACGCCTTCGCCTGGCGGCTGCAGCATAACGGGGCCCTCATCCATGATCTAGCCCCACGGCGGGAGCACCAGAACATACGTTACGGCACGGGCAGCAAGGCGAATCTCAACTGGCATACCGAGGATTCGTTTCATCCGTGCCGGGCGGACTACCTGGCCCTTTTCTGTTTGCGTAACCCCAATAGAGCGGCCACCATCCTGGGTCACCTGGCTGCCGACCTGCTGGCACCATCGCACCAGCAAGTGCTGAGTGAGCCCATATTCACGTTCGTGCCGGATCCATCCTACTTGGAGGACGGCCCTGAATCCGGACCACCATCCGATCTTGGAGGGGTGCTGTACGGTGATCCGATAGACCCGTACTTCCGCTTCGACCAGGCCTATATGCACCCGCCTGCGGACAATCCACTTGCCTCGGCAGCGGTCGAGTCCGCCAAACTCAACGTCGATGCAGGCCTGGCCGAGGTGGTCCTCGACGCAGGCGAGTTCCTGGTGCTTGACAACCGCCGCGCAGTGCATGGCCGGTCCTCGTTCGAGGCCAGGTACGACGGTACCGACCGCTGGCTGAAGCGAATTCATATTACCAGCGACCTGAAGCGTTCACGGCATCTGCGCCTTTCCGCCGATAATCGGGTGATTCAATGGTGACTCGATGCAGCCAGGGTGTATACGCTCAACGGCTCTGTCCCGTAATCGGTGGGGCCGGTATCCGGCCCAGGAGCGCTTCCAGGGCCTCGAGGAACTGCAGTGTCCCGTATGCGAACAGGACGTCAGGAGCGACCACAAGTCGATCCTGCCGCTCTCCGTCCGGCACCGGGCGTTCACCCTCTTCATCGGCACGATCGTTTTGCTGGTATTGATGCAGGTCATCTCCCTCACGAACGACACCGTGGAGGCCCTTGGGCAGCGCGCTCGGGGTCGCTCCGCTCGTGGGGCCGGCCATGTACGGGGCCGGCAAGGCGTGGGATCGCTACAACGGGCAGGTCACTCCAGAGTCGGCACCAGCCAGGGTGCGCGACACACCTCCGACACACTCTGTGTCGCCGGACACCGGCTGTTCGTCTCCGCCGCAGGTCAGCGAGGGCACGAGGTCACAATCAGACAATCCCTCCGGAGCCGTGGCGCGTCCAGCCGGCGCAGAGCACTGGCTGCACGTGCGTGAACGGCAACCGATGACGGCAACGCCAGCGCACATCAGCGGATCCGCACTGACCGCGGCGGCGTGCCCTCCTTAGCCAGGTGGGTAACTGCCCTGCCGTCGTGCTTGGTTGGTCGAACTTACAAAACAGATGTCGGCGGTTCGAAACCGTCCGCGCCCACCAGTGCAAAGGCCCCCAGCCGATCATGGCTGGGGGCCTTTGACATCCACTTTTGACATCAACGGGGGGCGGTCATTGACGGCCGGGCCGCCTCTTGAGCAGCCGGTCCATGTGGGTGACAGCTTCGCGCTGCGTGTCCTGGTCGACGTGCGTGTAGATGTTCGTAGTGACGGCGATCTGGCTGTGTCCGAAGATCTCCATCACGACGCGGGGAGCGATCCCGGCGGCGGTGAGCAGGGTGGCGCAGCCGCGCCGGGCAAGTCTCGGCGATGCGGGTGAAGGAGCGGTACAGGTTCCGCGGCTCGATGGGCCGACCGGTGAGTGTCGTGAAGACGTAGCCCGTCGACGCCATGGGGGACAGGTCCCGTGCGTTGATCGAAGGCGGCTCGACCAGCGTTGCCACGTTCCTCATGACCAACTCTTCGCGGCAAGCCGCAGTCAGTGCCGTGCGCAACACGCGATGAGACTCCTTGGCAGTGGCCCCAGTTGCCTTCTTCTCCAACTGGACGAGGAAGCGCCGGACGTCGGAGACGCTAAGCGACTCCAGCCGCTTCGAGCCGAGCATGGGCACCAGGTAGAGGCGGACGTGTACCTCGTACTTTGCATAAGTCGTTTCCGGCCGGCTTGATGATGTTGTCCAGCCAGTACGGCAGCCACTGGGAGAGCCTGGCCGACTTCGTGGGGACAGGCACGCCCTGGTCGACCTTGTCGAGTAGTTCACGGCGCTTGGCGTCGCACTCGGCCCTGGTTGGCCGTGGTGGTCTGCTGATTCAAGCGTGTGCGCCGTGGCTCGGGTCGCCAGGGTGGAGTGGTGGCGCGGCTACCGTGGGTGCACGGCGTAGGTCAGGTGCGTCACCCGCGACGACGGCTCCGAACGGACCGGCTCCAGCGCGACCCTGGACGCGTCCACGCCGTCGAACAGGCGGGTGTCGGCGCCGAAAAGCACCGGTGACAGCGTGATCGAGAACTCCTCGACCAGGCCGGCGTTCAGGTGCTCCAGGATCGTCGCGCCGCCGCCGGCGATGCGGACGTCGCGGTCGCCGGCGGCCTCGCGGGCATGGTCGAGGGCGTGCTCGATGCCGTCGTTGACGAAGTGGAACGTGGTACCGCCGGGCCGCTCCCACGGGTCACGCTTGGTGTGCGTCACGACGAAGACCGGGGTGTGGAAGGGCGCCTCCTCCGGCCATGCATGTTCGCCGAGGTCGAACATGCGCTTGCCCATGAGGCTCGCGCCGGTGCGCTCGAAGGTCTCCCGTGCGACGTCGTTATCGCGGCCCTCCTCGCCGCCCTCGCCCAGCTTCAGGTTCTCCCGCAAGAACCGCAGCGGGAACAGCCACTGCTGCAGCTCCGTCCACTGCGCCATCCAGCGCTGAACGTCCGGGTCGTCCTGCTTGTCGGGCGCGAAGAAGTCGTCAACGGGCACGGACTCGGGCGCGATGAAGCCGTCCAGCGACATCGTCACGCTGAAGAACACCTTCCCGGCCATCAGCCCTCCGCCCCCTTCCGCGCAAGGTCGGTGACGTAAGCCGCCAGGCTGCTCAGGGTCTGTTGGCCGCCCTCGATCGCGTGGTACTTCTCGACCGCCTCGTCGCGCAGTTCCTTGGTGGGGAACACCGTGCGCATCACGATCCGGGTCGCCGCGCCGTCCGGCGCGAAGGTCAGGACCGACTCGAAGGCGTTCGGGTCATCGCGGGACTCACCGTGCAGCAGCGCGATCCGCTCCGGCGGGGCGATCCGCAGCCAGCGGATCCACTCGGAGTAGTCGGTCCCGTCCGGCCCGTGCAGCACGAAGTCCCACTCCCCGCCCTCGCGGAACTCGAAGGACCGCGTGGTGGTGGTGAACCCCTCCGGACCCCACCACTGCAACAGGTGCCGGACCTCGGTGAACGCCTCGAACACCAGCTCCCGCGGGGCGTCGATGACCCGGGAGATCACGATCTCCCGGTCGGCCGTCGTCGGCTCCGCCCGCGTTTCGTGCCTTGCCCCTGCCATCGCTCATTCCTCCAGCCGTGTCTGCTTGAGGTCCTGCACGTAGGTGTCCAGCCGGTCGAAACTCTCGTTCCAGAACCGCTCGAATCCGCCGACCCACTCGTGGATCGGCCGCAGCCCGCGGGCGTCCAGGCCGTAGAGGCGCTGCTTGCCCGCCCCGCGGACCCGCACCAGCCCCACCTCCCGGAGCACCCGCAGGTGCTTGGACGCCCGCGGCTGGCTCATCCCCAGCTCCTGGGCCAGGTCGGTCACCGGCCGCTCACCCGCCCGCAGCAGCGCCAGGATTGGCGTGCAGTACAGCGGCGGAGTACAGCAACCACGCCGACCGCAGCAGACCTTCAGGGCACCTGAGGAGTCGGCAGGGCAGCCTGGCAGACCTCAGCGACCGCCCTGCCGATAGTTCGCATCCGAGAGGGTCAACTCGTGCCACAGGCGCGCCGGATGGAGCGGGGACTCGCGGGGAACCGCGGCTACCGACGGGGCTGACGTGACGCAGGCGCCGAAGCCGGCGTTACCCGGGTCAGCGCCCAACTCGCCCCACCTCGCTCCCAATCGGTGCTCAGCAGTCGTGCCCGACCCGTGCCCGACAGGCCGGTAAGCCACGGTCAACAACGGGTGCCAGGCAGACCCCCCTGTGGTTCGGCCTGGCACTCTTTGCCAAGTCGCCGCCGGGGGTGGTGAGTAGAAACCTTCTCTACGGGTTCAAGGCGCCGCGCAAGTGCGGCGCGTGCCGCAGCCCCCGGCCGCGGGCGAGCCACTGTCTTCGCCCGGCTGCCCCCGGCCGGGCGGCGGCGCGCCGAGCGCGGACACCAACCGTCAGAGAAAAGGCCGGCACGGGGCTGGGGCGGTCGGCTCCACGGCTTTAGGCAGCCACCCATGGGGCGAGCCTCGAAGATCGGGGCCCACATCGGGCTATTGCGGGCAGGTCCACAGACTGCCCGAGTCGCGGCAAGCTTGCGGGCCCCGATCTCTCGCCCCATGGCAGCTCCTGCCCAAAGCCGCTACGCCGACCTCATTTACGTGTCAGCGGGCGACCAGCTGCATGCTCGATGAGGATTGCGGCCATCCGCTCGGCACGGTCAGCTGCCCGGTCCACGGATTGCATGGAATGGGCGACGCAGACTCCTTCGTGAAGGATCAGCAGCTGACCGGCCAGCGCTTCAGGGTCCTCGGCATGGGCTTCCGTCGCAAGATCTTTCAGATAGGCGAACAGCCAGGCCTTCTGCTCGCGGGCGACTTCCTGTCCAGGGTGATCGCCGGGTAGCTCCACATAGGCGTTGATGAAGGCGCAGCCTCGAGGGTTTCGCTCGCGCGTCCAGTTGCGCAAGGCGTCGAACGTGGCCAGAAGCTTCTGCCCAGGAGGGCCTTCGTGGCCATCGATGTGCTTCACCAAGGTGGAACGCCATCGGTCGTCACGAGCACGTAGATAGGCGACGATGAGCCCTTCTTTCGACCCGAAACAGTCGTAAAGAGTCTTCTTGGTGACGCCTGCTTCGTCTGCAATCGCCTCTACACCGACCGCGCGGATCCCCTGCTCGTAGAGGAGGCGGGAGGCGGCTTCAAGGATCTTCACGCCGGCCGGTGTCAGGCCCTGTGTGTCGCGCCGCTTGCCGCCCCGTCCGGCGGTCTCGCTGCCAATGCTCATGCCTTGACGGTACACCCAACGGTATGGTTACGTTGGTTGCTATACCGGTGTGTATACCTTGCGAGGCCGAGAGTGCGGATGGAGCCCACAGTGCCTTGCGACGTGAACGGTCCGCTCTGCAATGCCCGACGGCCGCTCTGCTGCGCGTCCTCCGACCTCGCGGCTGCCGGCCGTGGCGGATCCCCTCCGGAATGCAACCCCGTCCGACCTCACTCGGCGGGCCTCGAATCACTCTCAGGAGAACCGGCATGAGGAACTGGCTTACCCGAACCTTCCGCGCCGCCGAGGACCTTCGCGAGCGGCGGGCGTGCCCCGCCATGAGAGCCGAGCACCAAATGGCAGCTGCGGAAATGTACATCTACCGCCTGCGCCATCGGGGCGCATCGATCGACGACGTCGCCGCCGAGATCAACGTCAGCTCCCACACCCTCGGGGCGTGGGTGAACGCCTACTGGAAGTAGGACTTGTGATGAGCACCGATACGCGGGCCACGGCCAGGCGCACAACGCACGCGGACAGGCCGACAACGACCCGACACGGGGTCGACTCTTCTCCGTGGAACCCGACAGGATCCCCCCTGCGGCATCTGCTTCGTGTCGTGATCCAAATGATCAAGGACGTGGGCTACGGCATCAACGCCGGGCATGCCGTCAAGCATGGGCTGAAGCCCTCGCCGCAACCCCCGGTCCGCAATGGCCCGGTGGCGCGCAGCGCTCCCGCACACCGCCCACACCTGGTCGAGCGGCACGAAGAGCGGAAACGTCGAGTGCCCCGCAGCTCTCGGACCAGTCCGCGGCGATGACATCACCACTCGACATCAACGGCGGCGGACAGCTCCCCCATTGGGGAACGGCCAAAAGCCGCCGCCCGCGGACGTACGCTGACCCCCTGTTCGGCAAGGGACAGGATCAACGCATGTCCGGCAGACCGTCGATAGGCGAAGCGGCAGACATTCTTCGGGCACAGCTACGCGTAGGCGGCCGGCTGCCGAGCGCTATGACGACTGAGGACGCGTGGTCTGCCTTCGTCCGTTTCGGCCGACTGCGGTTCCACACGGCGGAATCGTCCGACGTCGACGGTCTGCTGTTCCAGTACGGCGTGCACGACTTCGACGGCCCGGCGGTGTTCTTGCTCGACCTCACGCGCCAGTTCGACGTTCTCGACGAGCAGGGCGACCACAACCACTTCGTACAGGTCCACTGCGAGCTGGTCTACGAGCCGGTACCGACCTTGGCCGCACTGGGAAACTTCAACTCGTGGCTCTTCCACGACTCCGGGGACGACCTGGGGCGGTGGGGCCAAGCCCTTACTGCGCGAGAAGACTGGGCTGTCATCCGGGAGCGCACCCCGGTGGAGGTCAAGGTCTACCAAGCGGCTGTCTAGGCGGTGTGCCCTTGCTGTCCGACCGGGCAGGTGGCCACAGGGAGCACCGGGCGGTCGCGGTGCGGCCGAAGCAGAACCGGCCGCCGGCCAACACTGCTGATCGGGGGCCGTTTTCACCTGGCGGTGGGTGTGGGATTTGAATCTCGTCCGGACCAGCCGCTCAACGATCCCCACCAGGACCCACAGCCAACCGGGACAACCGAATGAGATGACCTCTCACAGCACGATGAAGATCACCGCGTTGCCGAAGTTTCTGTCGTAGCGGTCGTTGAAGAAGTCGCAGTCGTAGCGACGGTCGTCCCGGTCCCTCCCGTCGGAGCACCGGTAATCAACCCTGGAGTCGCTCGAGGCGAACGCCCCGGTTGCGGGCATCACTGCGAGCGCGAGCCCTGCGGCTCCTGCGGAAGCTGCGGCAACGATCCTGCGGCGCATCCTCATGCACCTCCGACTATTTATTGCTTATCGGGTCAAAGGACACATTTCAGCCTCCTCCCCTCTCGGTGCCCTGTCAAAGCCGCCGGGATCCCCGGGCGAGCGTCCCATCCCGGCGATCCCGGGTCCCGTCAGTCCGCCAGGCGGAACGCCGGCTCTATCTGCCACTTCGAGGGGTCCGGTTCCAGCCGGTGTGCCCAGTGCTCGACCCCCTCGACGTCGAGTGCTCTGCCGCGCTGAGCGAGCAGAGTTGCCCGACGGCGGCGCTGTTCAGCGCGTGGAGATCTACGGCCGTCAAGCGAGGGAATCACAGGGCGAGCGGATCGTCGTTTCCGACGGGGACCGCGGATCAGCAGCAAACCGGAACCCGGCTCCACGAGGGAGCCGGAGTCAGGGATCGACTCGTCTGCCCTACCGGCGACCGTGGCGGAGTCGAGCGGAGGAACCGACATCTACAGCTGACATCAAGGCTGCCCGACCCGACCGGCACTGATCGTCTCGGCGCTGAATCGGCGGCCTGGACGGCAAGTTCGTCATCACCTCCCTGAACTCTCAATCACTCTGAATCTGCATCAATAAGCTGCGACATTGCACTGTCGCACAGGGAGATATCGGCAATCTCGGGAGGTCGTCAACTGGGCTTGAAGCTACGAGAGTTGTCACTTCAGGAATCTGGTAGGCCGCCAGTGACGGCCAGTTGAATGGAAGCAGCGGCGGCACGGTCTGGAGCATTTATGGTGTGTTTGCAGGTCAGGGGGTTGACGATTCCGGTCCCGGAGTCTTTTCTGTGCGCCACTCGAATGGCTGAATGGCTGATCTGATCGGTGGAAATGGGGAAACAGATCTCACGGTGGGTGGGGTCGAAAGTCCGTGGGTGAGGTCTTCTCCCGAGCCGATGGCCTTTTCCGATTTCGCACGAAGGGAAGTACTGCGTATGGAGCGCAGATGGCTGGTCGAGTTGCCTTGCAGGCCACGAGTACGGGAGTCGAGCCGGGGGATGCCCCGGCTGCTATCGCAAGCGCGGATGTGGATGCTCGCGTTGGTGATGGCGGTGGTCGGCGGGGTGTTGCCGGTCGCGGCGGCCACTCCCGCGGCCGCCGAGACCGTGGTCGACACGATCCCGGTCGGCGACAACCCGCTCGGGGTGGCGGTGAGCCGGTTCGGGAGCCGCGTGTACGTGGCCAACGCGGGCTCGGACACTGTGTCGGTGATCAACAGATCCACCAACACCGTGATCGCGACGATCCCGGTGGGCGACTCCCCGCTAGGGGTGGCGGTGAGCCGGCTCGGGACTCGTCTCTACGTGACCAACCAACTTTCGGACTCGGTGTCGGTGATCAGCACGGTCACCAACGCGGTGATCGCGACGATCCCGGTCGGCGACACCCCGAGAGGTGTGGAGGTGAGCCGGGACGGGACTCGTCTCTACGTGGGCAACGCGGACTCGGACTCGGTGTCGGTGATCAGCACCTCCACCAACGCGGTGATCGCGACGATCCCGGTCGGCGACACCCCGGGTGGGGTGGCGGTGAGCCTGGGCGGAACTCGTCTCTACGTGACCAACGCGAGCTCGGACACGGTGTCGGTGATCAGCACCTCCACCAACGCGGTGATCACGACCATCCCGGTCGGCGACAACCCGCTTGGACTGGCGGTGAGCCGGGACGGGACTCGCCTCTACGTGGGCAACCTGCTTGCGGATACGGTGTCGGTGATCAACACCTCCACCAACGCGGTGGTCACGACCATCCCGGCCGGTGATGGCCCGGGTGGGGTGGCGGTGAGCCCGACCGAGAATCGCCTCTACGTGGTCCACGCGGGCTCGGACTCGGTGTGGGTGATCAACACGGTCACCAACGCGGTGATCGCGACGGTCCCGGTCGGCGATGGCCCGGGCGGGATGGCGGTGAGCCCGGACGGGCGGAGAGTCTATGTGGCCAGCCAGAACGATGACACGGTGACGGTGATCGCGACCTAGGTTGCGCGTTTTCACTCGCGGCTGTGTCCGGGTCACCGT
Source organism: Streptomyces sp. NPDC043812 (assembly GCF_056436245.1). Taxonomy (NCBI): domain Bacteria; kingdom Bacillati; phylum Actinomycetota; class Actinomycetes; order Kitasatosporales; family Streptomycetaceae; genus Streptomyces; species Streptomyces sp. NPDC043812. The sequence continues at coordinate 89,040 of NZ_JBWKCY010000018.1, read as the reverse complement.
CCGCGCCGCCCACCAGCCCAAACGCCCCCGCAGCGAAGCGCTGCGGGGGCGTTGACGGTACGTCTTGACGGCAGTCCCTCAGGCTCAGTGACAGCAGCGGGCTGAGGGATGAGGCTCCGCCGACCTCGTCACAGGTGCCTTGTCACCTGTCGAGGAAGTAGCGGCACCGGTACGGCCCGAGGGTCGCGCCTTCGGACTTGAGACTGACCTGGACGTCGTCGGGTCGGACTGCCGCATGGAGCACAGACTGGGCGTGGGCCGGGCTGCACACCAGCTGTCCGCTGAGAAGTTGGTTGTCGGGTGTGAGGTGCACTCCCGGCATGGTGAGCGTGACCTGGTTGCCGCTGCCAATTGCGTCGTACGTGCCGGGCGGCTCGACCAGGTTGACCAGCCCGCTGCTCTGTTCGGAAGCGTTCGGTCGGGCGATCAGCAGCTTGATGACGGATTTGAGGTCTCTCGGCTTGTTGAGACGCGGGACTGCACGCAGTCCGCTGTCGCTTGCGAAATAGATCCGCAGTCCCGTTCTCAGCCCGGAGGCGGGTTCGCCTGCGTCGATCACTCCTGTTGGCCGGACCCCAGCCCGCCACGACGTGAGCGAGCAGTACGACGGTGCCTTTTACGACGCACAGATGGCGTACGTCCAGTGCATGCGCGGCAAGGGAGGAGTCAAGGAGTTCCCCGATCCCAAGCTGAGCGGCCATCTCGACTGGACGGCCATCGACGAGCTGCACCGGAAGACGGGACACCATCCGGTGAAGGGAGGGAGTAAGGGGCGTGACGTCTGCGGCGCGGAGAGGACTGCGGCGATGATGCTCGAGCCGAAGCGCGACGTTCAGAAGGACTACGAATCGATGCTGGCGCACGCCAAGTGCATGCGGGACAACGGCGTCTCGAAGTTCACCAATCCCACCATGTCCGGTGGCAACGTGATGCCCGGCGGGGATCCCAATCCGGTATCGCCCCAGATCGACCCCCGCTCACCGGCGTACAAGCAGGCCCGCCAGGCGTGCGAGGGCAAGCTGCTCGACGGCCTGGACGGCATGCAGTGACGCGGCGCACTTCGCTCGTCGCCGTGGGAGTGCTCGTCGCCGCCACCGTCGTGACCGGGGCAGTGGTCCTCGGCAACGGCACTCGGACTCGGCGCTGTCGCCCTGCTGGTCGGCAGCGTCGGTGTGGCCAACACCCCGGTCATCTCGGTGCTCGAACGCCGCCAAGAGATCGGATTGCGCCGAGCCTTGGGAGCCACCAAACAGACGATCCGACTGCAGTTCCTCACCGAATCCCTGCTGTTGTCGGCTCTCGGCGGCGTGGTGGGCGCGTTGCTCGGCGCGACAGCGACCTTCACCTTCGCAAGATTGCAGGGCTGGAACCGCGGTCGTACCACTGTGGTCCCTCGCGGGGCCTGGCCGCAACGCTCGCCATGGGAGTCGTCGCCGGCCTCTACCCTGCGATCCGGGCGGCACGCCTGCACCCCACGGTCGTGCTCAACGCCTCTTGATCCTCACGACCCGCGCCTGCTCCGACCACCGAGAAGGGTTCGCCATCTGGGCCCCCGCGAGGCGGCACCGCGCACCGCGAGGGCGGTCAGCCCGCGACCTGCCGCGGTGCTACGGGTGAGGGAGCGGTCAGCGTCGAGCCTGGTCAGGGCTGGTCGGCGTGGTGGGCCGGCGGGCGGGTTGGAACAGTTCGATCAGGTTGCCTGCCGGGTCGGCCAGCAGGATCTGACGTCCTCCGGGACCGGCGACGACCTCACTGAGGAAGGAGAGACCGGCGGTGCGCAGCCGAGCAATCTCGGCATCGAGGTCGTCGTAGGTGAGGTGGATGCGATTGCCGCCCGCGACGGCAGCCTCCTTCGGGGTGGCCCGGGCGCCCGAGCTTGCCGGGCCCGACAGCAGCAGCCGCAGCCGGCCACGGACCACGTCGGCGAAGGCAGGGGCGGCGCTGGAGTGCAGCGTGAACCCGAGGTGGGTGGTGTAGAAGTCGGTGGCGGCCTGCACGTCATCGACGAGGTAGCGGACGCTGACGTATTCGTCGTGAGTGGTCATGGCTCGAACCTCGCAACGGTCTCGGGGGTGTTCAGGACCGGAATCAGGTGCCGGGTACGGGTGTCCATGTCTGCCGCCGCGTGCTGAAAGGCCGCGTAGCCGCCCTGGCCGGCGTCACTGGCCGCGCCCGGGTCAGCCATGCTCCAGTGGACCCGCCGCGGGACAAGGGTGCCGTGAGAGGGGAACCTGGACCGTGAGTTCCACCGCGCGATGTCCGGTCGTCTCAGTGAGTGCGTCAGCCATCTCCGCCGGTTTGTTCGGTCCTTGGGCACCGCGCACGGCATAGCGCGTCCTCGGTGTCCCACGGCCGGCGGTTTCACTTTCCAGCGTTGAGCTGCCGTTTGACGCATGCAGGGCATACAGCTAGGCCGCGGTTTCTGTGACGAGGACGGCAGCGGTTACCGGGCCCTGGGTGTCACTGGTGGCTGCGTCGGTTACCGCTGCCCGGACGGCGCGGGCGACTTCCAGGGGATGGTGTCCGGGCTCGACCGCGAGCCGGACCTCGATGTGTCGGCCGGGTGGATCGTCCTGTTGCTCCACCTTGACCGGGCGGCCTCCCAGCGGGGCGGTGAGGCGGCCGACGCCTGGAACGGCCGACGCGACGTCGGCGAGCTCCCCGGCGAGCCCCCGCTGGGGTTCTGTTCCGGTCGCTGGGGCCGAGCTTCGCGCGGGTGCCGCTTCCGGCGGGGGCGTCGTGGCCTCTTCTGCGGTCCGCGACCTGACAGCTGCCTCTGTGCCCTCATGGAGATCCGTGACGCGCAGATCAACTGCCACGGTGGTCAGGCCGAGCCGCTCGGCGGCCACGTCGAGCAGTGTGCTCCTCAATTGTTCGGCGGTCCAGTGCAGTGGCTGCGCCACGGATGCGGTGAAGGCGGCCTCGATCCTGAGCGGGCCAGGCGGTAGCGCACTGGCCGGCGGGCGGACGGCCGGTTCGGACACGGGTTCGTGCGGTGCCGGTCCGATGCGCATGGTCTCCAGCCAGACTCCGGGAATCTCAGCGGCCGTGCGCCAGAGGGCCCGGACGGCCGCTTGCTCGGTGATCCATGTCCCGTCGTCGGGCCCTCCGAGCGGGAGCAGTCGACCCAGGTCGAGCTGGCTGCGTACTGCCTGCCTCAACGCCTCGGTTTTCACCTGTCCACCCTCTTCCAGGGTCGTTTCTCTTCCTTCCCCCTGCGCCCGGAGCGTCTTCAAGAACTCCAGGCAGCGACGCTCATGGCACTCGTCCGACCGCCCCGGTTCATTGCTCTCGCTGCGGATAAAACGCATTAATGCGAATATAATCTGACCAAAGACTGCCAGGCGCTCCTTAAGGGAGGAATGACCTGATGACTGAGAACTCCGGCGTAAAGCACGGCGGTGCGCCCGGCTCTCGTGGCCGGACGGCTATCGCCGATGTGGTGGTGGAGAAGATCGCCGGGATGGCGGCACGGGACGTGCCCGGCGTTCATGCCCTTGGCAGTGGATTCTCGCGCTCGATGGGATCGATGCGGGAGCGGATGCCCGGCGCCGGTAGTGGCAAGTCCGTCACACGCGGGGTCAGTGTCGAGGTTGGAGAGAAGCAGACGGCCATCGATCTGGAGATCGTTGTCGACTACGGCGTCTCGATCACGGACGTGGCCGGTGAAGTACGGGAGAACGTGATCTCCGCGGTGGAGCGGATGGCGGGGCGGGAAGTCGTGGAAGTCAACATCATGGTCAGTGATGTGAAGCTGCCCGACGAGGAGGAGGACGAAGGGGAGGAGCGGCAGCGGATCCAGTAGCCGGACGGAGCCGGCTACTGAGCGAAGGAGCGCGTGATGAGCAGAGCCGTGGTGGGTTTGATCGCCGGAATGGCGCTGGGTTTCGCCGCGTACTTCGGTGGCTTCTGGGCCTTCCTGCTGGTGCTGGCCCTGGGCGCCGTCGGGCTTGTGGCCGGCCGGTTGACGGAAGGTGATCTCGAACCGGGTTACTTCGTCCGCCGCCGGGGCGACCAGCAGCGGATCCGCGATGACCAGCGCCGGGCTCGGAGAGACTGGCGGCAGTGACCAGGGAAGCCGATCGGGGCACGGCCGTCCCCCGCGGGGAGCGGGGTGCGACCACAGTCGATGACCGGGTCGTTGCGAAGATCGCTGCCCAGGTGGCGCGCGAGGCGCTGAGTCGGTTCACCGAGTCGACCGGTCACGTACCTCCCGACCGCCGGACGCCACGCGTGACGACGTCCGTGCGGCGGGCGCCGGAGCGGAATGACAAAGGGCGGGAAGGCGATCCTGCCGAGAGCCGACCGATGCTCGGCGAAGTCCGGGCGCGCATCGCCGTGGAGCTGGGCTATCCGTCAGACATCGGGGCTCAGTGCGCTGCGGTGGGCCGAGAGGTCACCGAACGGCTCAGGGCATGGGCCGGCATGGACGTGTCCGACCTCGCGGTGTCGGTCGAGAGGCTGCACTCGGTTCACTCGCGGCGTACAGACCAGGAGAGGGTGACATGAGCGCGAACACCAGGCGGCACCCGACCGGTGACAGCGAACTTCCCTCCGACCCTGGAAAGGCAGCTTCGTCCCCGGGGGACCCCCCGGACACCGGCTCGACAGCGGCAGTCCGTGAATCGGGCAAGTCGCCGCATCGCTTCTGGTCTGCGCGGCGGATCCCCGCGACCATTGTGGCCCTGCTGTCCGTCGCAGCCACCGGACTGCTCCTGTACGACGTGGTCTCGGTGCGGGCAGGTCAGCCCGGGATGAGCTGGCGACGGCAGCTCGCCGACCAGCTGGCCACAAGACCCTTGGACGACATCTGGGTGATCGTCGGAGCCGCAGTGGCAATGGCCCTCGGCCTGTGGCTCCTTCTGCTGGCGTTCACACCGGGACTGCGCAGGCTGCTGCCCATGCGGCAGCCCAGTGACACCCCCGGAACAGGGGAGGTCCGGGCCGGACTCGACCGCCGCGCAGCTGCCCTGCTCCTGCGTGACCGGGCCGTACGGGTGTCCGGTGTCGAGTCGGCTCGGGTCGATGTCGGACGCCGGAAGGTCAAAGCCCATGCGAAGTCACATTTCCGCGATCTCGACGAGGTCCGCGCGGACCTCGACGCCACGCTGGGCGATGCCATGACGACCCTGGGTCTCTCCCGGCAACCCACACTGTCCGTGCGCGTCCGGCGCTCGAAGAAGGGCTGAGGTTGTTCCCGATGCTCAAGACAGTGAACCGGGTCCTGCTGGGACTGCTCGGCCTTGGACTGTTCGCCCTGGGCGGCGGCGTGCTCCTGGGCAGCCTGGATCTGCAGCGCCGCTGGGGGTTCGACGTACCGGGCTGGTGGCCCTTTCGTGGTCCGGACGATGTCCTGCTGGGCATCGAGGGACGCACCCGGTGGCGAGAAGAGGGCTGGTGGTGGCCGGCCGTCATCGCGGCACTCTCCGTGCTGCTGGTGCTGCTGCTGTGGTGGCTTCTCGCGCAACTGCGCAAAGACCGGCTGGGCCAGGTCCTCATCGAAAGCGAAGACGGCACGACGGCCCAACTCAACGGCCACGCGCTGGAGGACGTGATCGAAGAAGAGTCACAGGCCCTGGAAGGAGTTTCGCGGGCTCACGTGCGGCTGACGGGCCGGCGTACTGCTCCGGTCGCACGAGTGCGGCTGTGGCTGGAGCCTCACGCGGAACCAGAGCAGACCCTGGGCCGACTCAGCCGGGAAACGCTCGCACGCGCACGAGACTCGGCAGGCCTGGACCGTCTCCCGTCGAACGTCCGCCTCCGGGAAGTCCGTCACGGCACCCATCGCGTCGACTAGGCCCGGACAGTGCCTGGGAACCTTCGCCGCAGACGGAATCTGGCCGAATCCGCTTGGAGGGTCCGCATCCCGGCCGGGCGTGGCAGCCCCTGGCATGCCACCGTCCGCTGTAGAGAATGGGCATGATTCTCAAGCATCCGTCCGACCGCGGAGGTTCGCGGAGCAAGCCGTTCGAGAGGCTGGCAGAAAATGCCTCACGGTTCACCAGTTCAGCAACGTTCTTCGGGATCTGCCTGATCCTGGTCGCCGTGGCTGTCACGTTGCACGTGATCGGTCTGCCGATCACGTGGCTTCTGTTCGTGGGCGAGGCAATGTCGGCGCTGACCCTGCTCCTGGTGGCGCTGCTGAAGAACTCCGAGCTGCGGGCCGAACGCGCCGTCCAGCGCAAGCTGGACGCCATCGCAGCCGCCCTGCTGGAAGGGCAGGAGGGCGGTGGCACCGGAGAAGCACATCGGAAGTTGCGGTCCGTCCTCGGCCTGGAAGCGGACTCCTGATGTGCCGGTTCCCGCGTGCCGGCCCCTTTTCGTCATCTGTCCGGGCTGAGCACTGGGCGTAGCAGCTGTAACCGGCAAGGAAGAGGCACGGTCGAGAATCCGGGTCTGGGCTCGGGGACCGCCTGGCAGGCCACCGCCATGGGTCGCGCCTACTCTGAGATTGAGGTCCCCGCGAGGCCGGAGGTCATCATGATCATTCTTGGGGTCATTCTGCTCGTCATCGGGTTTGTGGCCAGCATCGCCATCTTGTGGACCATCGGGATCATCCTGGTCGTCATCGGAGTCATCCTGTGGATCCTCGGGGCGGTCGGCCACGCGGTCGGCGGACGTCGGCACTACTGGTAGACGGCTCGGCTCCCGCCCTGATACAGCCCCGTAGTCGGGTCCCTACCGCCGCCATGACACAGGGAGGCGTAGCGCGATGGTCCTCTTCCTGGTTCTGCTCAGCAGCGCCATTGCGCTGGTGATCATTGGCGCTGTCGTGGACGGAATGCTGTACCTGCTCTCCATCGGGGTACTACTTCTCGTCGTCGCCGTGCTGTACCTGCTCGTGCGCTCGATATCGCGCTCGCACCGACGCCCGGCACACTGACCCGTGACGGTGGATGTCGACCACCAATCCACGTGCAGCTGCCGCCGGGGCAACGCGGTTCGGCCCTGCCCGTTCACCTGTACAGCAGCGACGTACCGCAACCACAGCAACCGCCCCTGTCCGGTAGCGCCGGCGCAACTGTCGGCACGTTCGGAGAGTCGTACCCGCCGTGACCGAAGCACGTACACAGCACAGCGTGAGACTGTCGCCCGCCGTCTCCACGGCAGCAGGTATCGGGAGTCTGGCTCTCGCCGCCGTGGTGAGCTGGAGAGTCTCCTGCTGGTCGTACAGGGGCGGGTGGTCCCCGGCTGGGGGGTAGGTGCAGCTTGCTTTGTCATGTCGCTCGTTCTGCGATGGACCCTCGCCTGAGTGGGCCGCCCGGGGGGTGCTTCGAGGCTCCCGCGGAAGCGAGCCACGTGAGCACGGCTGGGGAGCAGTCTGCTGATCGTTACGGCGGTGCTCGGCACTGCATGGGGAGCGGTGGACGACCTGATCTCGGAGGCGGAGTACCACGTGCTGCGCCCTGCGGGGCCTGGGGGCTGCACGGCCGTGGTGGGGGAGACGTCCTTTCTCGTGATCGGTAATGGTGAGGCGTACGCGGTGGGGCGCACCGGCCTGGCCCTGCGTGGTTCGGGATCCTGGACGGTCGACGATGGTTACCGGCCCGTCGACGCAGGCACGTACGAATTGGGCTGGGGACGGGACGGCGGTCTTCTGCGGATCAGCGGTACGAGCACCGATCCGGTCATCCGTGGGGGATCGGCCGACATCGACTGCGGGTGGTGAGGCCGGTCACGCTCATCGGCATGCCCGGCGCGAGGCCCTGGATGCCGCACAAGGCCGCTCATTGCCAGGCGTGGGCCGCACTAGGTGCGTGTCCATCTGCGTGACAACCTCGACGCACAGCAGCGAACAACCGTGGGCTCGGCGGACCATGAGCGCAGGTGACGGACGCATCAGCCCGAGGACGCCCTCACCCCAAGGTGCTTCGGGAGGACGAAGAGGTCGTGCCGGTCCAGCGGCCGGGGCCGGACGGTGAACTGCCGAGCCCGGCTCCTACGATGCCGGTCATGGCACGCATTGAGGATCTTCAGCCTCCCTTCTGGGACGCCAGCAGCGACCACGGAGTGCAGCCGCCCTTGACCGACGGGGCGGTCGGGGAGGCCGAGCGGCTGTTGAACGTCACACTCCCCGACTCACTGTTGGACCTGCTCCGCAATCAGAACGGTGGCCAGGTCAGCGACAGCTGGGATGCCTTCCCCACAAGCCGGCCGACCTCATGGAGCGCCGACCACGTCCCCTTCGACAGCGTGATGGGCATCGGTCACCGGGAGCAGGCGCTGTCCATGCTCGACAGCCCGTACCTGGTCGAAGAATGGGGCCTGCCCACGGCAGTGGTGCTGGTCTCGGGTGACGGGCACTACTGGATCGGGCTCGACTACCGGACCTGCGGCCGACACGGGGAACCGTCCGTTGCCTGGTTCGATGCGGACGACAACTCGGAACTGGCCCTCGCGCCGGACTTCCACTCCTTCATCAAGGGACTCACCTCCGCCCGCGAGTTCGAGAGCGAGCGGAGCGAAGGCTCACCCGACTGACCTCACCGGCGAAGCGGCCACCGGCCGTGGCCATTTCCCGCCACGAGCCCCATCACCCGGCCCACCCCGGGCCGCGAAGTGGGCCACGGCCTACTGGATCGCCCGCCAGATCGTGAACGGATCGCTCGATCCCGCTGCCGGCACTCATCTGATCTGGGCCGATGTCGCCTATGACCTCGACTATCCCGAAGACCTGCAGCCACTCGTCTCGTGCGCAAGCAATCTGGACGACTGGGACGAGAGCTGGAGTGTCTCCATCGAGACGCTGAAGGAAGAAGCGATCAAGGCAGCTGAACAATCCCTGAGCAAGCAGCCGCCAGGAGAGCGCAAGGACTGACTGTCGGCGGTCCATTCGCCGTTGACCAGCTCGTCTACTCGCCGGCAGTCGTCACATTCCGTGTGTGCTCCACAGAAGTTGAGCCAGAACCGTATCTCGTGAACATCCGGAGTGATCACCTCGGCCGCCGGCATCACCCCATGGAGCGGTGGCGAACTGCAGCGCCGTCATGTGCCTGTGAACGCGGGGCATGGAGGACACTGGTCGTATGGCCCTACCCAAAACGCATCATTGCTCGGCATGCTCGGACGGTGCCGCGACGGGCACAGTCGTTCACGAAGACCTCGTCGTCGGAGCGCCGCTGTCCATGGAGGATCTCACCGACGCGCAACGACTCGACCGGTTCGCCCGCAAGTATGCCCACGACGGCTGCCAGGTCAGGGAAGTCCGGCGGGTCCCACACGACAGTTTGAGCGGCTACGCCTGGTCCGTCCGCTTCACCGAGAATTCGTGACAAGCGGATCACCGGGCAGCTCCGGGACACGGCTGTTGGCGTCGCAGGGGTGCGTGACCGACCTGATAAGGATGAGGCCACAGCCGCAGCAGGTGAGACGCGCTGGGACCCGTGGTCGGGTGCCTATCCAAGTTGCTTCGGGACGAAGTGGGTTTGTCAGCAGACAGCTGAGATGGAAGCGCTACCCAAGGGCGCTCTGCAGGAGATGTGAGCCGGCCGACGTTGAGTCTGGCTTGCGCTCGCCAGTTCGTGGACGGCACCCCCGTATCCGCTCGTTGGCGTAGCTGCTCGCCGCGTCAGGTCCTCAGAGCAATTCAGCGGGCTCCTACCTGGGCACTGAGCGCGATGTGGCCAACTGCGCCGTGCCTTCGCACGATGCTCGTACCGACCGTGGTAGTCGACAGGCATGCCGATGAAGCCGTCACCTGCCGCGAACCATTCAACTCTGCTCGGGCGGCTACGCCGAGCGGTCAGCCGTTCGCCGGTCGGGCGCGGATGGCGGCGGAGCCGCGATCTCGAACTCGGGCAGCGTGCGCTGGGTTTCGCGGCGCTCGGATTCCTCACCCTGGTGCCGCTGCTGCTCATTGTCTCGTCGGCAGATCCGGAGCACGGGCGGGGGTTCGCCGAGTGGCTGGGGGACGGGCTCGGGGTGTCCACGGCCTCCAAGGAAGAAATCGAGGAGCTGTTCGCCCGGCCCGGCCAGGCCCTGCGAACCACGACTGCCTTCGGCATTGCCACCCTCGCCGTCTTCGGCCTGACATTCGGATCGGCGGTACAGACCGGTTACGAAAAGGTCTGGGACCTGCCCGCTGCCCGCTGGCACGCCAGGTGGCGGCATGTGGTGTGGCTCGGCGTACTCACCGGGTACCTCTTCGTCTCCGCCACGACCGGGTTGTGGGAAGGATCCGTTGCCGGCGCTTGGGCGGCATTGCTGAGCGCCGTTCTCTTCCTCTGGTGGTCGCAGCGGATGCTGCTCGGTGGGCGGATCGGCTGGCTTGCCTTGTTGCCCGGCGCGATGGCGACCGTGATCGGGCTGCTCGGCCTCAGGGTCTTCTCCCAGGTCGTGTTCTCGCCGCTGATTGCTTCCAACGCTGTCACCTACGGTCCCTTCGGAACCGTCCTGGTCCTCCAGTCCTGGCTGGTCGGCGTGGGCGTCGTCGTATTCGGCGGTGCACTGGCCGGTCGTCTGCTGCACGAAGAGCTCCCACGTGTGGCACGCGCACTGAAGCGGCGAAGGTGAGATGCGCACCTCCGGGGAGCTGCCGTGCTCGGCCAGGAAGAGCATGAAGTCCCAAGCCCTGTCCGCGACTTCGATCTTGCCCAGACGGACAGGTGGTCATGTCGGCCACGGAGCCGCACGACTCGTTCCGGGCCCGGGGCCTCGCGCAGGAGGCATCGCATCCGCGAGGAGAGGGTCCGCGTGAAGAGGGCAGGACAGCCGGGCTAGGCGGAGGCGGCGTGCCGGATCGGTGCACTGGCCTGGTGGAGGCTGGCGAGGGCCTGTCGGTAGGAGGTGATCAGGCTGGTCTCCAGATAGCTCACTCCCAGGTCCTGGCAGTGGCGGCGGACGATTGCCTGTGCCCTGCGCAGATGCGGGCTGGGCATGCTCGGAAACAGATGGTGTTCGATCTGGTAGTTCAGTCCGCCGAGTGCGACGTCGGTGAACCATCCACCGCGGACATTGCGTGAGGTGAGCACTTGGCGCCGCAGGAAGTCGGGGCGGTCGTCGCCCGTCAGGATCGGCATGCCCTTGTGGTTGGGGGCGAAGATCGAGCCCAGGTAGATGCCGAACAGGCACTGGTGAACCACAAGGAACGCAATCGCCATGCCGGGAGGCAGCACCAGGAACAGGGCACCCAGGTAGAGGGCGAAGTGCGCGAACAGCAGACTTCCTTCCGTCACGCGGTTCTTGAGCGAGTGGTCGGCCAGCGACTTCACACCTGACAGGTGCAGGTTGAAGCCTTCGAGAGTGAGGAGAGGGAAGAACAGGAACGCCTGAAAGCGCCCGAGCAAACGGGGCAGCCCGCGTGCGGCGTGGGCCTGATTCTGCGACCAGACCAGGATGTCGGGGATGAGGTCGGGGTCCAGTTCCTCATGATTGGGGTTGGCGTGGTGTCGCGTGTGCTTGTCCTGCCACCACCCGTAGCCCATCCCGATACCGGCGTTTCCGGCGATACGACCGGTTCGTTCGCTGGCCTTGCGGAGCCGGAACACCTGTCGGTGCGCCACGTCGTGCGCGAGGAGCGCAACCTGGCCGAAGACGACGGCGAGGAACGCCGCCACCGTGAGCGTCCACCAGCTGTCGCCGACGAGGACGAACGCGATCCACCCGCAGACGTAGAGGGCGGTGACCGCAGCGATCCGGGCCGCATAGTAGCCCGGGCGCCGGTCCATCAGGCCGGCGTCGGCAATCTTCTTCGACAGTCGGGCGAAGTCACTCCCCACCCCTTGTCGGGTTTCTGGCGGGGGAGGGGGAACAACGGTCTGCGAATCCATGGAACGAGCTCCCTCAATGGTGCCGGATGCGGTCGGCAACCGACGGCCGCAGTGGTCGGGAACGACCTTGATCCATCGCCCCGTACGAAGCGGCCGTCGCGCCGGGAGAAAAGGCACCTGTCGAAGGGCACCGTCCACGCAGCAAAGCAGACCGACTGTTAAGGAGGGTCTCGGCGCGCACACCGCGCGCCTATCCGGTCACCGCAGGCTCCCCGGGCATGACCAGCCCTGAAAGGGCCCACGGGTCACAGTGACCGACTCACTCCTTTCAACGAGTGTCAGCCGCCGCAGGTTCCCGGGACACGAGCCGGCACCCCAGCCATGAGCTCCTCATGCCGGACGACGGCTGCCCCGACCGTGTCGTACAGGTACGGTCCGGCCAAGGAGCCGACGGGGGCGGACCCAATGGGCGGAGAAGGAGGAGCACGATGTCGAGTGAGGTGCACGAGGCTCTCTGCTGGCGCGGTCCTGCCTCGGTGAACGTGTTCGTTGTCGGCGCCGGCAACACACCGCTGCCGAAGGAGACTTTCCATCTCGCCGGGCTTGCTCCCGACGCCGTGCTGCCGTTTCCACTGATGGAGCAGCCCGAGGCCATTGAACGGCTCGGCCTGATCTCGTACGACCTCGACTTCGATGACACCTTGCTCGACCTGCGCGCGTACACGAGGGCAGCTCTCCGGCGGGTCTGCGAGGGCACCCGCGCTGTCGCCTGGGCGGCGTTCGAGGGGACGTTCAGCTACGACGAACTCCTCACCGACCAGGTGGCCGGCCAGGTCTACGGCTACTGCGTGAGCGGCACCGAGCCGGTGGCCGTGTGGGACTTCGCCACCTTGCGCAGCGAAGAGTGGAGCGGACGAATCGCCGAGGTGCGGGGAGCCTTGGACGCATTGCTGCACGACTCGGAGAGACGGGACAGGTAGACAAGAAACGGCTGGGCACTGTCCGACGGTCACCGAGCCGGACGCCCGCCCCGTCGCCATCATCGCGGGCCGGGATGGCGTCGTGCGTATGTGGGACCTGGCGCAGTTGATGCTTCACAGGTCGGCGTCGGGTGATGCGTGACATCTGCCTTGGACGAACCCCAGCCAGGCGATCAGCAGCATCGTCTGGTGAGCTACCACCCTTCCTCAGGGGGCCCGACAACTTGGGCGTCGACCTGCGCGGCCAGCCAAGCGGCACGCTCGTCATGACCGGGTCGCGCATGGATGAAGACGGTGTGCTCGGCCGCCCACTCCTCGCAGCGGATGGTGTGGCTGTTGCTCGCGACCTGCAACTCGGCGTACTTGTACTCCGAGTTCAGCCCAAGCTCAGGCACGGCGGGCCACAAAAGGTCATGCCACAGGACATAGCACCTTTTGATTTCCGCCCAGGTCCCCAGGGCAACCCGTGCCTGCGCCAAGGCATTGACTCCCAGGCTCACAGTCGCGGGGAAGCCGATATTGCCCGTCCCGTACCACTCAACGCTGGTTTCAGGAAGAGCCTCGGTCAGACGCCGTAGCTCGTCATCATCGTGCGCCCAGGCCTCCAGGTAGCAGCCATCCGGCCTGTACCGGTCAGCGACCGACAGCAGCCTCTCCGCGAGGCTCAATGCCTCGGCCAGGTCCGTGGTCCGCAACACCGGCCACGCACTTGTGATCCCCATGGCGGAATCCTGCCAGAGTGATCGTTCTGCCTGCCCGGCATTTGCAGCCACCCCGAGGCGAGCAGCGTCACGCATCGGGTGAGGCAGGCGAGGAGCCGGCCCGCTTCGCCGACCACGCAGGAAACCGCCCGGCCCGTCTGGGAGGCAACCGGCGACACGGACGCACTCCAGCAGTTCCTCAAGGACAACGGGTGTCACGGAGTGGAAGCAGTGTTCGTGACCATGGGCCTGCTGCACTGCGATCTTGCCGAAGCCCAACGAGCCTTCTTCAACGCCCCGTGCCGCGACGCCGAACGCCGCTTCCACAACCGCGCTATGGATCCGCTCGAAGAGGCCGCCGCCCACGACGCCTGACAGCCCGAGCGACCCTTGACTCGCCCATCAAGACTCCACCGACCTTGGGTCGTGCCCACCCTCAGCGCCGATGGAGGGGAAGGCGTTGGAGGAGGGGAGGGGAGAGTGTGATGGCTTCGTTGATGTCTAGGAACAGCGTTTGTCGACTGATTCCGGAGTCAGTTGGTGATCAGGCAGTTGGTGAATGTCGAGCAGAAATGACGGCCTTCTCGCGGGGCGGTGAGAAAAGGGAAGGCGGCAGCCAACTGGCCTTTGGCAGGATGTCCGCGCTGAACACCCGAGGGGGAAGGACCTCACAGCCGTGGCTCGTGCCATCACTTTGATCCGTTCCACCGCCCTGTCCGACGTCGCCGAGTACGCCTACGCGGCCACGGCGCCCGCCGAGTCACGCCTGATCTTCCTCGCAGGGGCGTGTCCGTTGAACGATGACGGCTCCACAGCCGCGATCGGGGACTACGCGGGCCAAGCAGCGAAAGCCATCGAGAACATGCAGGCCGCTCTTACTGCCTCAGGCGCGTCACTCCAGGACGTTATTAGCACACGGGTTCTCGTCGCATCGGCCCGGCGGGAGGACCTGGTGGCCGCCTGGCAGGTAGTCCGGGACTCGTTCGCTGACCATGACGTCCCCAGCACGTTGATGGGCGTCACCGTCCTCGGTTACAAGAACCAACTCGTCGAGATCGAGGCCGTCGCCGCCGTGCTCGATTCTTGAGACCCTTCCAAGGACACCGCAAACGCGGGATGGCCAGGCGCCTCCCAAACTCATCACAGGTGACGTCACTACTGCTCGATAAAGCCAGTGTGAGGGGAGTCGTGCCCCACTCGTGCCCGATCGACCGGGACTGACGGGGAACCACGGGGTTGACGACAACACTCACCGGAACGACCCCCGACCGATTTGCCTGGTCAGGGGCCGTTCATCTGCGGTGGGTGTGGGATTTGAACCCACGGTGACATCGCTGCCACGACGGTTTTCAAGATCGCTGACAGGGTTGACTCGACCATTGAGACTCCGCCGGCCTCGCAGCACGTCGTGCGCATATCCATGGGCAACCGCCGGGCGCCGCACCCACTCAGCGGCGCCTGTCGGGGGGCCTCCTCGTCACAGAGGCGATCACGGCGGAAACAACGGCGGTCACGGCGAGGCTCCCCAACATGACCATCCCCACGCCGACCACAAAGAGGCCGCTGGAGTCGTCCGACCAGTCGTAAGCGGCGGCAATGGTCAGGCCGAGCGTGGTGCCCAGCACAGCGCCTGCGATGTAGCGCCGGGATGCTGCCCAGTACACCGGCGCCAGCAGAGTCACCACCAGCCCGATCACCTGCCACGCCTCGTACGGGCCGGTCGTCGTTCCATCAGGTTGCACGTCACGATGCTGGTCCCAGCCCAGCCAGGCAGCCCACGCCGCGAGCGCCACCAGAGCCGGCACGAGGATCGTCAAGAGCTGGGGAACGAGTTTCAGTGGTCGTCGTCGCATGGCCCAAGCGTTCCGGCTCAACCCTTGAGCGACCAGAGCGCAAGTACTCAGCTGCCCGAGTGCTTCGGCTGAGTACGGCCGTGCCCGCCGCATGCCCGGTCCGGCAGCCACGGGCGGGGAGTCACGGGGACGACGGACACAGCTGCGCGGGAGCCCGGCTCGGGGATCGAGCAGCTCAGCAGGGGGTCCGCCTACGGGGTCTTCTCCGAGCTGGTGCTCCAGGCCCGCCCCTGCACCAGCACTTGACGGGCATCAAGGCTGCACTGCCCTGGCGGCCTTGGGGACTGAGGTGCGTTCCCACCACGAGACCGCTTAGCATCTGCTGGCCCGCCCGGCCCCGGGCGGTTCAAGGGAGGGGTGTTCATGAAGCAGCGGGGAGCAGGCAGCGGACTGAGAGTCGCGGCCTGGGTACTGGTGCCACTCGGGCTGGTGCTGGTGCTGGGGGGCATCGGGCCCTTCCTCACGAATTACCGGGGGGTCACCGTCATGAGCGAGGCGATGGAGCCCACCTACCGCACGGGCGAGCGGCTGGTCGTCGAGCGCATCGACGCGGGTGAGCTACGCAGGGGTGATGTCGTACTCGTCGGTGTGCGCGACCGCTATCAGGGCAGACCGGTCCTGCGGCGGGTCATCGGGATGGGCGGCGATCACGTGGTGTGCGACGGGAATCGGATCACCGTGAACGGGAAGCCGGTCGACGAACCGTATGTGATGCGCGGCGAAGTGAACCCGGGGACCGGACCGTACGACGTGACGGTGCCGGAGGGGCGGTTGTTCCTGCTGGGCGACCACCGGGGGAACTCGTACGACTCGCGGTTCTTCCTCGACGAGCAGTCGGGCAGCGTCGCGGCCTCCGGGGTGCTTGGGCGAGTGCAGAAGGGTTTCACTGCGCCGGCGGCGTTGGTGGCGCTCGGGGTCCTCGGGATCGTGCTGGCTCTGGTGGGGATCGGCCTGGGGATCGGGGGTTACGCGGCCGGGCGGCGTGCCCGGCGGTCGCTCGCGGCTGTGCCGCCGTGGCCCGTTGCCTGAGCGGTCTGGAGTACCTGCGTTGTGGCCGGCGTCAGCGCGACGGCGTTGGACAACTGACGACCCGTCGCGCCGAGAGCGCGCAACGGCCCCGGCGTATACACACCGGGGCCGCCCTTCCGGGCGGTTGCACGTGAGAGTGCACCAACCCACCCACCATGGTATGCCTGCGCCGCTTATCCGGCAGAAGGGGTTTTTGGGCAATACGCTCCTTGATCGGAAGGGTTCAGCGGCGCTTCAGCCGCGTTCCTCCTCTTCCTCCTCATCCGCCTCCATGAGCCGGATTCCGTGGTGCGTCAGCGTGACCATCTCGGGTGTATTTCCCTGTGCCCAGTCGACGGTGATGAGCCCGTCGCCCGCCAGATACGCGCAGGCTGCGGCCAGGTCCTGCTCAGGCATGTGGAGGTCGTCGCGCAGCTGCGCCCCGGTGACGCCGAGGAGGCGATTGCCTTCCAGGGCCTCGTACAGGGTCTTCATGATCGCTTCGCGGTAGTTCTTCCGCTCGTGGAGTGTTGCCATGATTGCTGCCCACTCGTGCCGGGCACCGATGAGGGTCCTTGCCTCAGACTTCGTCCGTCTGTGTGCGGTCCTGCGCGGAGGACCTGCTGGTTGTCAGCCAGGGCCGCGCCCGCTCTGCCGTGTGCGTGGTGTCCACCGTGAGGTGGAGGCGGGTTCCGCCGTCGCTGCCGGCGGGGTAGCTGCGCTGTTCGGTGGCGGCGAAGCATTGACGCAGTGCCTCCGCGACCCGGCGGGCGGCCTCGGGGGATGCCGCGACGATACGCACCTCGGCCCGCCCGCCCGAGGGGGGTGATTCCAGTGGCTTCACGGTGACCTCGTTCATCGGGACGACGTGCCGACGGGCGGGCGCGGTCACGTCACGCCCACCGGCACGGCCCCGGTCGGGAGACAGGTCAGGCGTCATCCGCGGCCCCGTTTCGGTGTTCGCCGTGAGTGGTGACGAGGGGGTTGGCGGGTACGGCGGGCGACCCGGCATGCACTGCCGGCCGTCGGCTCTTCCGGCTCCGTCGGCCGATTCCCGGCAGGGCATCGCCGTATCGGAATGCTGCGATCCGCTCGTCGTGCTGGCCGTTGACCAGATGGATCAGCAGCGCTCCTATGGCGATCATGGCGATGATCACGGAGATGGTGATGGCGGTATCCATGTCCTCACATCCCTCGGGCGGAGCTCAAGGTGCCGATCGGGATCGGGTTCTCGGCCGCCGCTGCGGCGTGCCCACCGTCGGTCTCCCACGCCTCTTCCCGGTTCAGCCTCTCCGTCATGTCACGCGTGCCGTACTCGCTCGCCATCAAACGGCTGGCGGTGGCGACCCCGCCGGGAGTGGCTGCGGCGGACATCAGCCGGGCGGCGGCAGCTGCACCGGTCTCCGGCGGGATCACCAACAGGTCCCAGCGGCCGGCTGTGTAGGAGAGGAGGATCAGCTTGTGCGGGTCCTGCTCGTCGGTGAACCAGCCCACGTGCACTGTGTGCCCCACCGCGGGCACCTTGCGCGGGATCACGGGCCAGTGGGTCGGGTTCACCGTGACACGCGTGATCCGGCCCCAACGGGCGTCCAGCATGTCGATGAGGGCAGGGAGTTCCTCGGAGAGATCGCGAGAGCGAGGCCACCATGCGCCGTCCAGGAGACCCGGGGCGGATCCCGCCGGAGTCAAGGACAGGCGGGCTGGGGGTGAGGCCGCGCGGTCACTGATGGTCATACGGTCGATGGTCGCGGTCATGGCGCGGACCTGTCCCCGGGGGTCGCCTTCGACGTCCCGGTGTTGTTGCTCGCCGAGAATGACACCGGCATGAGAGCCGGTGTGCGAAGTACTCCCGGTGTCTCCACTGTACTCCGGGCTCGGCCCGGCGAACCCGTGTGTGACCAGCGACTTTCATGGAACCCAGGTGTGGGTCCGCAGTGCCCCGGGCCAGCCCCGGACGTAGGACACGGCGTACGGTCGGACAGGGCCCAGTAGCTCAGCGCAGCGATCCAGTCGTCCCGGCCTTGGCGGGTGAGGTCGAGGATGTGCCACACCGGGCTGTACAGGTCGATGCCGCGCTGGCCGATGTCGTCGGACATCCTTGGGTGCACCGAGTAGAAGTGGCGTACCGACCCGTTGCTGTCACGGGTGAACACGGACACCGTCGCGTCCTGGTTGCCGTCGGCGTCCTCGCTGCTCAGGCCGTATTCGACGGTGCTCGCTCCGGCGCTGAGCAGACGCACATCCGTCCACTTCCGGCTCCGTGCATGCGCGCGCAGAGCGGGCAGATCGGCCGCGGCGACGATCGCGAGGTCGACGTTCTGCGTGATGTGGCGGGCCACTCCGTTGAGCCCGTCGATCCACATCGTGCACATGGGGCACGGCTGGGGAGCCAAAAGACAAGGCCCCTCGCGGCCGCCGAGGCGTCTGATCTGTCAGCGCAGGTCGAGCCGCATCAGGACCCGGGGATGTCCGGCCAGCACCGAGGTGGTGTCGGCGGCGTGGGCGAATCCGGCGCGTTCGAAGTTCTTGCGGATCCCGGCGTACGCCATCGTGAGGTCGACCTTGGCGTCACCGTTGTCGAGGGGGTACGCCTCGACCGCCGGTGCACCGTGGGCGCGGGCGAACTCGACCGCGCCCGCGATGAGGGCGTGCGAGATCCCCTTCTTCCGATGACCGGGGCGTACGCGGATGCACCACAGCGACCAGACCGGCAGGTCGTCGACGTGCGGGATTTTGCGGTTGCGCGCGAAAGAGGTGGCCGAGCGCGGTGCCACGGCGGCCCAGCCGACCGGCTCGTCGCCGTCGTAGGCGATCACCCCCGGAGGGGGATCACCACGGCACAGCTCGGCGACGTAATCACCACGGGCGGGCCCGCGAAGCTCGTTGTTGAGCTTGGACGGAACCCGGTAGCTCAGGCACCAGCAGACGTTGGCTCCGGCCGACTTCGGGCCGAGCAGGGCACGGACATCCTCGAGGACCGAAGCCGGACGAACGTCGATGGTCATGGCACCACGATTCCACGGCGTACGGGCCGACGCCGCTCGACCTTCTGATCTCTGCGTTCAGCACCCGAAGCATGCTGCAACGCCACGACGGACGGGTTCCCGCAGCCGTGCCCACCCGCCGGGCCTTGCCCGGACCGTGGCCGGGCCGGGTCGACGGCTCAGGAGCGGGTCGGCGACAGCGCGGCCATGGACATGGCGGAAACGCCCCGAGAGAAGGCTGTCCGTGCAGCTCAGCAGGCCTCCGCTACGGCGTCTTCCGATCGAGGGCCCTATCATCCGCTCATGACGTCACTCAAGGCTGATGCCGCGTAGGTCCCCGAGCGAGCTTCGGGCCGGGTCGCCCGACCTTCGAAGCGATGGTGCGATCAGCACGTTGCTCATCAGCACCTGTCCAGGACCACCGGCTTGTACTGCTCTGCACACGTACCTTTTTGTCGACGGCACGGACATGATCACGCGCAGTGACAGCGGAGTATTCGGCCTGCATCCAAGGCAGCTTCTCCGTCCGGGCGGACCGCTCTACCCGACCGATGCGGCCCGCGAGGTGCACGTGGCAGCACCCGGTGAATCCGGGACAGGCCCCGGTGACCTCACCATCAGGGTGCGACTCCAGGGCGAGCTGGTGGTCTGGGGCGACCTGATGTTCCCGAAGTCCGATACGGGGGTCGTCGAGGAGGTGCGCTTCCATCTCGGACAGTACATAGGCGAGATCGAGCGGGCGTACGCCCCATGGGGACACCTGGGGGCGACCGGGCCGTGGGACGACGGCCAGGTCGGACCTAAGAAGCAGGGGTCCGCCTCCGTCCGATGGCCGGCCGTGAAAGCTCCATCGCGAGGTCCGACCGTGCCGCCAGGTGGAGGGAGTTCAGGGCTTCGATGACGAGAACGCCCAACTCGCTTCGTTCGCTGGATGCCTCGGTGCCGGGGGAACGGGCCCACTCCAGAAGGTCCCAGGTTCGCTGATTGACGGTCCTGGCGGCATCGGCAGCAGCCTCGTTGCTCAACAGAACGAGGCCTTCGAAGAGGACAGAGCGCCTGGCCTCCGCCGAATCCATCTCCGAGAGCGCCTCGGCGTTGTCCTCCCCCCGTTCGCGAGCCTCGACAGCCTGCCGGGCGGTTCGTACCTCCTCCTTCACGCACGATATGTACTCGATGCAGGCATCCAGTTTGCGCTCGTCCCACCGCGTGGCCAGCGTCGTCGGAACTTGGACCGCTCGGCCATGCTCGTGGCGACGAAGGAGGTGAGGGCGCCCACGAGTACGCCGATCAGCGTGATGATCTGGCTTGTCATGTCGGCCAAGTTAGCTGCCCTGAGAGGCACTTGGCCGCCGGGGCAGGTGCGCGCCGGATTCCTCGGCGGGCTCGCGAGCAGGAGGAACGGCCGATCCCGAGAGCTGGTCCCGCTGCCGGGCGTCGCCGGATGTGGGCCATGCCGGGCATCGTCCTCGCCGTTCGGGGGAAGCGCGGGCCGCCCCCGGCTCGTCGCCGCCCCCTGGGGGCATCCCTCGATGAAACGAAAGGGAGATGCGATGCCGCTCTATCTGACGAGGTTCAGCTACACGCCGGAGACGTGGGCGAGGCTGATCGCCCGCCCCGAGGACCGTGCGAAGGCCGCCCGGTCGTACGTCGAGTCCGTGGACGGAAAGCTCCACGGCTTCTGGTACGCCTTCGGCGCGCACGACGGCTGCGCCTTGTGGGAGGCTCCCGACAACGTGTCCATGGCAGCGGTTGCGGTGGCGATCAGTGGAGGCGGAGCGCTGAGCTCGTTCGAGACGACCGTTCTCCTGACCGTCGAGGAAACGATGGAGGCCCTGCGCAAGGCCGAGCAGGTCCATTACCGGGCTCCTGGCGCGTAGCGTGCCCGAGCGCGGCGGCCGAAGCCCTGGCGCCGTCGCATGCGGTCGAGGCGGCAGGGGGTGAGCTGTCGGCAACCTGCTTCGCCGGGGCTTCACACGTCAACCCTGACGATCGTCAAGCTCGGGCGTTGCCGTTCGTCTCGGGTTCCGGGGCTGTTCGCCCTTCTACGTTCGGCCCATGGAACGAGAACAGCGAGAGAAGGCCCGGGTCGGTCGGTCATTGACCGCAGCGGGGTTGCTGGGTGTTGCGGCGGGTGTGGTCGCGTGGCTGTCCCCGGGGGGGCTGGGCGAGGCCGGCGCGGTCGAGGTCACAGGCGGAGCCTCGGCGTCTGCGTACCGTTCGGTGACCGGGACGGTGGCTGACGCACCGTCGTGGCTGGGCCCGATCCTGGAAGTGGCGGCCGAAGGCACTCTGGTGATCCTCGGGGTGATGCTGGCATGGACGTGGTGGACCGGAATCCGCCGCCACGACACACGCAGGGCCGCCGGCGCCGTGTTGACCGGCGTCGGCACCGTGGCGGCCTATGCGGTCAGCGAAGCCGTGAAGCTGGTGGTGGACGAGGAGCGGCCCTGCCGTGTGCTGCGCAGGGGAGCCGGCGTGCTGGCGGATTGCCCCGGCACAGGGGACTGGTCGTTCCCGAGCAACCACGCCACCCTGGCCGCCGGACTGGCAGTCGGCCTGGCCGTGTTGCGGCCGCGCCTCGCCGCGGTCACGCTGCCGCTGGCAGGGGCGGCGGCGTTGTTGCGCGTCCTCGTAGGGGTGCACTACCCGCACGATGTACTGGCCGGCGCGATACTCGGCGGCGCACTGGTGGTGGCCGTACTGCTCCTGTTCATGCCCCTTGCTCAGCGGGCGGCTTCAGGGCTGGGGCGGCACAGGCGGAGGAACGATCCCGGCCTCGTGAGCCACGACCGCGGCGGCAGCCCGGTTGTCCACGCCCAGACGCGCCAGGATGGAACTCACATGGGCTTTCACCGTTCCCTCCACGACATGCAGCCGTCGGGCGATCTGTCCGTTGGACAGCCCGCTGCCGAGGAAGGCCAGTACGTCGCGTTCCCGAGGGGTGAGGGCGTCGACCCGGTCACGGGCTGCGGAGCGCCTGCCGGCCAGGGCGCCCGCGCCGGTCGCCGCGAGGTGTGCGACGACTCGGGCCGCGACTTTCGGTGACAGGTAGGCGGCGCCCTCGGCCACCGCTCGGACCCCCGTGATCAGTTCCTCGGGCTCGCCCGACTTGATCAGGAAGCCGGCCGCGCCACCGCCGAGTGCCTGGAGGATGTAGTCGTCCTCACCGAACGTCGTCAGCATGATGACGCTTGTGGCCGGCACCGTGCTGCGGATTTCGGCCGCCGCCTCGATGCCGTTGATCCCCGGCATGCGGATGTCGAGTACGGCCACCGCGGGGCGGTGGCGCCGCGTCAGTTCCACGGCGTCGTGCCCGTCGACGGCCTCGGCGACGACGTCGATGTCCGGATCGGTGGAGAGAACGGCGCGGACTCCCGCGCGGATCATCGCTTCGTCGTCGGCGACCAGTACCCGGATCATCGGACGCTCATGGGGCGAGGGCGTCCAGGGACACCAGTGTGTTGTCCCGGAAGCAGAGCCGGTAGGCATCTCCGGAACGATCGTCGAAGCGGTCGGCCGTCATCGCGTAGTACTCGCATGTCCCCTGTCCTCTCGGTTCCGCAGTGAGCGGTCGGTGGCTCGTCTGACGGTCGGGCAGGAGGCGTTCCACCTCGGAGCGATCCTGCCCCACGCGCAGGCGGGCGTAGTCGCCCGGCTCGAGGACCGACCGTGATGCCGACAGCATTTCCCATCCCGTGAGCCCTCCGCTCAGCAACGCGCCTGCCAGCAGGGGCAGCATGACCGTGGCAACCAGGGCCCGGCGGACGCGGCGCCGGGCCCGGTGGTGTTCCGGCGGCAGTTCGCTGCCCGGGGACGAGGCGGCGGGGGTGGTGGGCGGGGGGAGCTGTGACGGGGGAGTGTGCGGAATTCGTGCGACGACCTCGAAGCCCCCGTCGCACGGGCCGTACGCGAAGGAGCCGCCGGCCACCCGCACACGTTCGTCGAGGCCGATGAGTCCACGCCCTCCTCCCGGCGGGCCGGCGGCGGCCGTGATCGGCGGCGGGCCGTTCTCGACCACCACCTCTGTCTCCGTGGGCGTATGCGTCACGTGGACGGTCGCCTTCGCGCCGGGCGCGTGCTTGGCGATGTTGGTCAGCGCCTCCTGCACGACGCGGTGGGCGGCCCGTTCGACCACCGTGGGCCGGCTGCCCGCCTCGCCGTCGATGTGCAGCTCGACCCTGAGCCCGGACGCAGTGGCCCGGTCGGTCAGATGCGTGAGACCGAACCCGGTCCGTGCCGGCGCGTCGTCGGTCTCCTCACGCAGAACACCGATCACCTCTCCGAGATGCTCCACCGCTGCTGCTGCTCTGGCGCGGATGTCTCCCGCGGCCCGTCGATGGTGTTCTTCGAGTCCAGGCGCGAGTTTCAGCGCGCCGGCCGACAGCGCGATCAGGCTGAGGTCGTGGCCGAGGACGTCGTGCATGTCCTGAGCGATGCGGGCCCGTTCGCGCAGCCGGACCTGGTCGGCGATCAGCCGCTGCTCACGTTGCAGTTGCTCGGCCCGTTCCCAGCCGGCCCGGACGAGCTCCTGGTACTGCCGCCAGAACCTGCCTGCGAACCAGGGCAGCATCGTGGCGAGCACCACCACCGCCACGAACCGGCTCCCCAGCAGGATCCAGCCGGGGACGACGGACAGCATCACCACACCGACCGAGAGGAGCGCGACCAGAGCGAGCACCGTCGAGCGGGTCCGGCCGGGCCGGCGTCCCGTCAGGAACGCGGCGACCACAGCGGGGACAGCCCACCACAGGTTCACCAGGCTCAGTGCGGCTGTGATCGCCGCGGCCGCTGCCAGAAGGTTCCCCGGATCCATGGCCCGCCGGGAACCAGCCGTCCTGGTCACGCTCACACCGTTGGTCATTGTGCTGTCCACGGAGGCGACGGTACGGACTTCGGAGGCGGTTCGACACTGCCGAAAGTTCAATCCGCGCCGGGCTGTTCCGCTTCCTCGCCGTTGTCCTCAGGAGCGTTCGGATCGCGCGGCGGGCGCTGGGCACGGCCTCATCAGTGCGCCGTGATCTGACTGTTTGCCCGAGGCTGCCCGTTCCGCCCCCTGAAGCGCCGTATACAGTGTGAAAAACTTGTGACTTCAACCAGTGAGGGCTTTTTCGTGGCACTTTTCGGAAACGCGCACACGGTCGACCCCGCTCAGGCGCAGCAGGAGTACGCACGGCTGTTGGGGCAGGGAGAGCAGGTGCAGGCCGCGTACATGCTCATACGCGACACCATCCTGTTCACCGACCGCCGGCTGATCCTCGTCGACAAGCAGGGCATCACCGGTCGGAAGGTCGAGTACCACTCCGTTCCGTACCGGAGCATCACGCACTTCGCCGTCGAGACGGCCGGGACGTTCGACCTCGACGCGGAGCTCAAGATCTGGATCTCGGGCAGCCCCGCTCCGATCGAGAAGACGTTCACCAAGGGCGTCGACATCTACGAAGTGCAGGCGATCCTGACGCAGTTCGTCGCCAGGTAGTCAGCCGGCCCGGCTGCCTCCGTCGGGTGCCGCCACGCCTCCTCGGCTGCCCGAGTTGCGCCCCCGGCCCGGGGACGGATCGTGGAGAGGGCGCGGGCGCCCGACGGGCGTCGGCGGGGAGCGGAAGGAGCCGGTCATGTCCGACGGTCACGATGCGTGGCGGCCGGGGGACAGGGCGCCACTGCGCGGGTTGTGGAGGGCGTGCGGATGGCTGGGTGCCGCCGTGGCGCTGGCCGTCCTCGTCGTCGCGGGTCCGGGCAGTGGCCGCGCCACGGCCGGCGCCGCTTCCGTGACGGCACAGGCGGCACCGGCGCAGCCCGTTGTCGACCCCGAGCCGATCACGCTGAGCGGGACCGGGCAGCGGGTGACCCAGCCCTTCGCGCTCACCGCGGGGATCTCCGTGCTGCGGTCGCAGTGCACCGACTGCACGGAGAACTTCGTCGTCGAGCTCCTCGACGACAACGCGCAGGTCCAGGATCTGGTCGTGAACCGCACCGGGTCGTACGAGGGGTCCAAGGCCGTCGGTGTGGAGAAGGGCAGCTACCTGCTCCAGGTCGACGCGGACGCCGACTGGACCGTCGAGATCACTCAGCCCCGGGACGCGCAGGCGGCCGCGCTGCCCCAGACGTACGCGGGTACCGGCGACCGCGTCGTGGGGCCCTACGACGCGGCCGGCGCGGTTCAGGTGCAGGCCACGTACACCGGCGCGAACAACTTCGTCGTCACCGTCCTCGACGCCGAGGGCGCGACGCAGGACCTGGTCTTCAACGAGGTCGGCAACTTCGACGGGTCGGGTGTCTCCCGGCCTGCCGCCGACGGGCCGTACTACGTCAACGTGACCGCCGAGGACGAGTGGACCCTGACGCTGTCGCAACCGTAGGGCGGCCTCTCACCACAGCGCGCTATGACGGTGGCGCACGGGCGTCACCTCCACCGCTTCCAGGGCGTCCCACCCCACCGGTCCGGCGGGGGAGCCGACCGCCCGCAGTACGTTGCCCAGTTGGGCGCGCAGAAGCTGCCTGGCGCGGCGTTCCTCGATCGTGGACGCGACCGTGATTCCGCGGTCGCGTCCGCCGCGCACGAAGCGGCGGACCTCGACCAGGCGGCGTACGGCCTGCGGTCGGACACGTCTGCCCTCGCGCACGGCGTCGTCGGCGAGGACCCGTGTGCGATCCGGCCTGATCCAAACGAAAGGCCCTAGCCCTCCCCGTCCTCCAGCTCGCCCTCCGTCTCCAGGTACACCTGCCGCAGCCCCGCCAGCGTCTCCGGGTCCGGCTTCTCCCACATGCCGCGGGACTCCGCCTCCAGGAGGCGTTCCGCGATGCCGTGGAGGGCCCAGGGGTTGGCCTCCTGGAGGAATGCGCGGTTCGTCGGGTCGAGGACGTACGTCTCCGTCAGCTTGTCGTACATCCAGTCCGCGATCACGCCCGTCGTCGCGTCGTAGCCGAACAAGTAGTCGACTGTCGCCGCCAGTTCGAACGCGCCCTTGTAGCCGTGGCGGCGCATCGCCTCGATCCACCGGGGGTTGACCACGCGGGCGCGGAAGACGCGGGACGTCTCCTCGACCAGCGTGCGGGTGCGGACCGTTTCCGGGCGGGTGGAGTCGCCGATGTACGCCTCCGGGGCCGTGCCGCGCAGGGCGCGGACCGTGGCCACCATGCCGCCGTGGTACTGGAAGTAGTCGTCGGAGTCGGCGATGTCGTGCTCGCGCGTGTCCGTGTTCTTCGCGGCGACGGTGATGCGCTTGTACGCCGTCTCCATCTCCGTACGTGCCGGGCGGCCCTCCAGACCGCGGCCGTACGCGTAGCCGCCCCACACCGTGTACACCTCAGCCAGGTCCGCGTCCGTGCGCCAGTCGCGGGAGTCGATCAGCTGGAGGATTCCCGCGCCGTACGTGCCCGGGCGGGAGCCGAAGATACGGGTGGTGGCGCGGCGTTCGTCGCCGTGCTCCGCCAGGTCGGCCTGGGTGTGGGCGCGGACGAAGTTCGATTCGGCGGGCTCGTCGAGCGATGCGGCCAGGCGCACGGCGTCGTCGAGCAGACCGATCGTGTGCGGGAAGGCGTCACGGAAGAAGCCCGAGATGCGGAGCGTGACGTCGATGCGCGGGCGGCCCAGTTCGGCGAGCGGCACCGGCTCCAGTCCGGTCACCCGGCGCGACGCGTCGTCCCACACCGGGCGGACGCCCAGCAGGGCAAGCGCCTCCGCCACGTCGTCGCCGGCCGTGCGCATCGCGCTCGTGCCCCACAGCGAGAGGCCGACGGAGGTGGGCCATTCGCCGTTGTCGGCGCGGTAGCGCTCCAGCAGCGAGTCCGCGAGGGCCTGACCGGTCTCCCACGCGAGGCGGGAGGGGACGGCCTTCGGGTCGACGGAGTAGAAGTTGCGGCCGGTCGGCAGCACGTTGACGAGGCCGCGCAGTGGCGATCCGGACGGGCCGGCCGGGACGAAGCCGCCGTTCAGCGCATGGACCGCATGGTCGATCTCGTCCGTCGTGCGGGCCAGGCGCGGGACCACCTCGAGCGCCGCGAAGCGGAGGATGGCCGCCACGTCGTCGCCACGGTCCGCGGGGACCGCGGACGGATCCCAGTCCGCCGCCTCCATCGCCTCGACCAGCGCGCGGGCGGTGGCCTCCGCCTCGTCCGCCGCCACGCGGCCCGCCGCGGACTCGTCGAGGCCGAGTGCCTCGCGCAGGCCCAGCAGCGCCTGCGAGCCGCCCCAGATCTGGCGGGCGCGCAGGATGGACAGCACCAGGTTGACCCGCTCGGGTCCGGTGGGCGCACCGCCCAGGACGTGCAGGCCGTCGCGGATCTGCGCGTCCTTCACCTCGCACAGCCAGCCGTCGACGTGCAGCAGGAAGTCGTCGAATCCGTCGTCGTCCGGACGGTCCTCCAGACCCAGGTCGTGGTCGAGCCTCGCCGCCTGGATCAGCGTCCAGATCTGGGCGCGGATCGCGGGCAGCTTGGCCGGGTCCATCGAGGAGATCTGGGCGTACTCGTCAAGGAGTTGTTCGAGGCGGGCGATGTCGCCGTACGACTCCGCCCGCGCCATCGGCGGCACCAGGTGGTCGACGAGCGTGGCGTGCACACGGCGCTTGGCCTGGGTGCCCTCGCCCGGGTCGTTGACGAGGAACGGGTACACGAGCGGGAGGTCGCCGAGGGCGGCGTCGGGTGCACAGGCCGCGGACAGACCCGCGTTCTTGCCCGGCAGCCACTCCAGGTTGCCGTGCTTGCCCAGGTGGATCATCGCGTCCGCGCCGAAGCCTCCGTCGTCCGCGGAGGCCGAGATCCAGCGGTAGGCGGCCAAGTAGTGGTGCGAGGGCGGGAGATCGGGGTCGTGGTAGATCGCGATCGGGTTCTCGCCGAAACCGCGTGGCGGCTGGATGAGGATCAGCAGGTTCCCGCGGCGCAGGGCCGCCAGGACGATGTCGCCCTCCGGGTTGCGGCTCCGGTCGAGGAACATCTCGCCGGGCGCCGGGCCCCAGTGCTCCTCGACCGCCGCACGCAGTGCGGCCGGCAGCGTCGCGTACCAGCGCCGGTAGTCCGCCGCCGGGATGCGCACCGGATTGCGGGCCAGCTGCTCCTCGGTCAGCCACTCCTGGTCGTGGCCACCGGCCTCGATCAGCGCGTGGATCAGCTCGTCGCCGTCGCCGGACTCCAGGCCGGGCACGGGCTCGTCGCCGAAGTCGTAGCCGTCCGCGCGCAGCCGGCGCAGCAGGGCGACAGCGGAGGCGGGGGTGTCCAGGCCGACCGCGTTACCGATGCGGGAGTGCTTGGTCGGGTACGCGGACAGCACGAGCGCGAGCCGCTTGCCGGCGTTCGGGATGTGGCGCAGCCGGGCGTGGCGCACGGCGATCCCGGCGACACGGGCGGCGCGTTCCTCGTCGGCGACGTACGCCGGGAGCCCGTCCTCGTCGATCTCCTTGAAGGAGAACGGGACCGTGATGAGCCGGCCGTCGAACTCGGGCACCGCCACCTGACTCGCCGCGTCCAGCGGGGACAGGCCCTCGTCGCTCTCCTCCCAGGCCGCACGCGCCCCGGTCAGGCACAGCGCCTGCAGGATCGGTACGTCGAGTGCCGCAAGGGCTCCCGCGTCCCACGATTCGTCGTCACCGCCGGCGCCGGCCTCGGCCGGACGGGTGCCGCCCGCAGCGAGCACGGTGGTCACCAGGGCGTCGGCGGACCGCAGTTGCTCCAGCAGTTCGGGCTCGGGGGCGCGCAGGGAGGCCACGTACAGCGGCAGCGCCTGTCCGCCCGCGTCCTCGATCGCGTCGCACAGGGTGCCCACGAAGGCGGTGTTGCCGCTCATGTGGTGGGCCCGGTAGTAGAGCACCGCGATCTGCGGGCCGTCGTTCTCCCGGCGCGGGGTGCGCGTGAGCCGGCCCCAGGTGGGGGCGGCCGCCGGGGGCTCGAAGCCGTGCCCGGTGAGCAGCACCGTGTCGGACAGGAAGCGGGCGAGCTGCTCCAGGTTCGCCGGGCCGCCGTGCGCGAGATAGGCGTGGGCCTCGGCCGCGATGCCGATCGGGACCGTGGAGGCCTCCATCAGCTGGGCGTCGGGCGCCTGTTCGCCGGTCAGGACGACGACCGGCCGGTCCTGGGCGAGGAGGGCGTCGATGCCCTCCTGCCAGGCGCGCAGCCCGCCGAGGAGACGTACGACGACGAGGTCGGTGCCCTCCAGCAGCGCGGGGAGATCTGCCAGCGGCAGACGCGAGGGGTTCGCGAAGCGGTACGGGACCGGTCCGGCCGCCGCGCGTGCGCTGAGCAGGTCGGTGTCGGACGTCGAGAGGAGCAGGATGCGGGCGTGCAGGGGGTGGTCCCCGGCTGAGTGCTGCATGCGGCGTCTGGCCTTCCTCGGGGTTTCCGCGCCCCGGGCGGTGGAGGACGGCGGGAGTTCCTGGCTCACCGGGCGGCGTGCGCGTTGCGCAGCTGCCCGGCTCACAGTGGCGGGACCGCGCCGGAATCGCACCGGGCTTCCTCCCCTGACGCCGTCTTCGGCGGTGACGGACCGTACGGCCCGCCGATGAGCATAGTAAGGGCCGTCACGTCGCCGGGAGGAGGTGGCGTGGGTGAGGGTCGGTATGCTCGCCGCCATGCCTCCGGCCCCCTCGAACCCCCCGAACCGGGACGAAACTCCCGTACGGGACCGCGGTGATGCCTGCCCCGGCGCGCTGCGGCTGCACACCGCGGACGACGGTGCGCTGGCGCGCATCCGCGTCCCGGCGGGGGTGCTGACCGCCGGACAGGCGTATGCCGTGGCCGATGCCGCCGAGCGCCTGGGCGACGGTGCGCTCGACATCACGTCCCGCGGCAACCTTCAGCTGCGGGGTCTGGACGGCGGCTGCGGCGGGGAGTTGGCCGCAGTGCTGGACGCCGCCGGACTGCTGCCCGCGCCCGCCCATGAACGCATACGCAACGTCGTCGCGTCCCCGCTGTCCGGACTCGACGGCCGCGGACACCTCGATGTGCAGCCGCTCGTACGCGAACTGGACGCGCTGCTGTGCGCCGGTACGTGGACCCCGGCGCTCTCGGGACGGTTCCTGTTCGCGCTCGACGACGGCCGCGGCGACATGGCCGGGCTCGGCGCCGATGTGATGTTGCTCGCAGCGCCCGGCGGGGAAAGCGTCCGGATCCTGCTCGGAGAGCAGACACTGACGGTGCGGGCGCAGGACGGACCGCGTGCCCTGCTGCTTGCCGCGCGTGCCTTCCTCGACGCGGCGGACGCGAGCGGCACCAGGGCCTGGCGCGTGGCGGAACTCCCGCCGGAGTACGCGGTGTCGGCGGCGGACCTGGCCCGTCGGGCGGGGGCTGCGGGCATCCACGCGCGGCACCGCACCGACGAGGCCCCGCATCCCCTCGACGCCCCGCCCGTGCCCGGGCACCACCAAGGCGCGCTGTACACGCTCGCGCCGCTCGGGCGGCTCACCGCCGCCCAGTGCCGGCTGCTGGCCGACACCGCGCAGACGCACGGCAACGGTGAGCTGCGAGTGACCCCCTGGCGCGGCGTCGTGGTGCCCGGGGGCGCCGGGGAACGTCTGCCCGTCCTCGCCGAGGCAGGGCTCGTCACCTCGGCGGCGTCCCCCTGGCTCGGCGTGGGCGCCTGCACCGGCAGGCCGGGATGCGCCAAGGCGCGTGCCGACGTACGCGCCGACGCCACCACCCACGTCGAATCCGGTGCGGGCGGGCTGCCCGTGTACTGGTCCGGCTGCGAACGCCGTTGCGGCCATCCGCGGGGCGCATGGGTCGACGCCGTCGCGACCGGCGACGGACACTACGACATCTCCGTACGCGACACCGGCCCGCCGACCGTACAGCGCGTCCACCTCTCCCGGCTCGCCGACGCCCTCGCGGCGGCGCGCGGCACGTCCGCCCCATCCACCCGACCTGCGAACCCACCCACGCACCCCTTGACGAAATGAGCGAGAACACCGTGTTCGAGTACGAGAAGGACGGCGCGGAGATCTACCGCCAGTCCTTTGCCACGATCCGCGCCGAGGCGGACCTCGACGGGCTGCCCGCCGAGGTCTCCCAGGTCGCGGTCCGCATGATCCACGCCTGCGGAATGGTCGATCTCGTCCGCGATCTCGCCTACTCCCCGGACGTCGTGAAGCGCGCCCGCGAGGCACTGCGCGCCGGTGCCCCGATCCTGTGCGACGCGCAGATGGTCGCCAGCGGTGTCACCCGCAAGCGGCTGCCCGCCGACAACGACGTGATCTGCACCCTGTCCGACCCGTCCGTGCCCGAACTGGCCGCCACGATGGGCACCACGCGCTCCGCCGCCGCCCTCGAACTGTGGCGGGACCGCCTCGAAGGCGCCGTCGTCGCCGTCGGCAACGCGCCCACCGCCCTGTTCCGCCTCCTGGAGATGATCGGCGAGGGCGCGCCCCGTCCCGCCGCCGTCATAGGCGCCCCCGTCGGCTTCATCGGTGCCGCCGAGTCCAAGGACGCCCTCGCCGCGTCCCCGCTGGGCCTCGAACACCTGGTGGTGCGGGGCCGCCGCGGCGGCAGCGCCATGGCCGCCGCCGCAGTCAACGCGATCGCGAGCGAGGCGGAGTGAACGACAACCGGAACACCGGCCGGCTGTACGGCGTCGGGCTCGGCCCGGGCGACCCGGAGCTGATGACCCTGCGCGCCGCGCGCATTATCGCCGAGGCCGATGTCATCGCCTACCACTGCGCCCGCCACGGGCGTTCCATCGCCCGCTCGATCGCCGCCCCGCATCTGCGCCCCGACCACATCGAAGAGCGCCTGATGTACCCGATCACGGTCGAGACCACCGACCATCCCGGCGGCTACCGCGGCGCGCTCGACGACTTCTACGAGGAGGCGTCGGCCCGCCTCGCCGCACACCTCGACGCCGGGCGCACGGTCGCGGTGCTCGCCGAGGGCGACCCGTTCTTCTACGGCTCCTACCAGCACATGCACAAGCGCCTCGCGCACCGCTACCCGACCGAGGTGATCCCCGGCGTCACGTCCATCAGCGCTGCCGCCGCCCGCCTCGGCACGCCGCTGTGCGAGGCGGAGGAAGTGCTGACCGTCATCCCCGGCACGTTGCCCGAGGACGAGCTGACCGCGCGTCTCGCCGCCACCGACTCGGCCGTCGTCATGAAGCTCGGCCGCACCTTCCCCGCCGTGCGCAGGGCGATGGAGACCTCGGGCCGGCTCGACGAGGCACGGTACGTCGAACGCGCGACGATGAGCGGCGAACGGACCGGGCAACTGGCCGACATCGAACCCGAGTCGGTGCCGTACTTCTCCGTCGCCGTCGTGCCGAGCCGTATCGCCAACCCGCGGCCGGCCGCCGGAGGCGGCGAGGTCGCCGTCGTCGGCACAGGGCCCGCGGGCCCCCTGTGGCTCACGCCCGAGACGCGCCGCGCACTCGCCGACGCCGACGAACTCGTCGGCTACACCACCTATCTGGACCGGGTGCCGCACCGCCCCGGCCAGATCCGGCACGGCTCGGACAACAAGGTCGAGTCCGAGCGGGCCGAGTTCGCCCTCGACCTCGCCCGCCGCGGCCGCCGTGTGGCCGTCGTCTCGGGCGGTGACCCGGGTGTCTTCGCCATGGCGACGGCGGTACTGGAGGTCGCCTCCCAGGACGCGTACAAGGACGTGCCCGTACGGGTGCTGCCGGGTGTCACCGCCGCCAACGCCGCCGCGGCGAAGGCCGGTGCGCCGCTCGGCCACGACTACGCGGTGCTCTCGCTCTCCGACCGGCTCAAGCCCTGGGAGGTCATCGCGGAGCGCCTGGCGGCCGCGGCGGCCGCCGACCTCGTGCTGGCCCTGTACAACCCCGGGTCCCGCAGCCGCACCTGGCAGGTCGGCAAGGCCCGCGAGCTGCTGCTCGCACACCGGGCTCCCGACACCCCGGTGGTCCTCGGCCGTGACGTCGGCGGTCCGCAGGAGAGCGTGCGGATCGTCAGCCTCGGCGCACTCGACCCGGCGCAGGTCGACATGCGCACCGTCGTGCTCGTCGGCTCCTCGCAGACGCAGGTGGTCGAGCGCGGCGACGGGCGCGAGATCGTGTGGACCCCGAGGCGCTACCCCTAGGGGGTGTCTTGTGGATCTTGCCGGGCTCACGTGCCCTGGTACCGCGCCTCGCCGCGTTGTCGTCGGTCGGCATGGCTCCGCCATGCCTCCCTCCTCCGCCTTGCGAAGCACAGCACCAGACCCCGCTCACTGATCCGGCCTGATCCACAAGACACCCCCTAGCCCACGGAGTGAACCCAGGCGGCCGCCTCCTCGGGGCCGGCAGCCTCCGGCACCCCGTCCGGGACGGGCGGGCGGCGCACCACGACGACCGGGATGCCCGCCTCCCGTGCGGCCGTCAGCTTCGGCGCGGTCGCGGCGCCGCCGCTGTCCTTCGTCACGAGCACGTCGATGCGGTGGTTGCGCAGCAGTGCACGCTCGCCGTCGAGGGTGAACGGGCCCCGGTCGAGCAGCACGTCCATGCGCGGCGGACACAGCCCCTCGGGCGGGTCGACGGACCGTACGAGGAACCAGGCGTCCTCGATGTGCGCGAAGGCTGCCAGGCCCATGCGGCCCGTCGTGAGGAACACCCTGGCGCCCAGACCCGCGGCGGTGTCCGCGGCCTCGTCCAGGGAGCCGACCGGGTGCCAGTCGTCGCCCGCGGCCGGGGCCCAGCCGGGCCGGCGCAGGGCGAGCAGGGGAACATGGGCATCGGCGGCGGCCCGGGCCGCGTGGAAACTGATCGTTCCGGCGAAAGGATGGGTGGCGTCGATGAACGCGTCGACCTCGTGCTCGCGCAGCCAGCGGGCGAGGCCGTCGGCCCCGCCGAACCCGCCGACCCGAACCTCGCCGGGAGGCGTCCGGGGGCTGGCGACGCGCCCGGCGAGGCTGCTCGTGACACGTACGCCGGCCGCGTGCAGGATCTCGGCGAGCCGGCGGCCTTCGGTCGTGCCGCCGAGTACCAGTACGTGCATCGAGGTCCATCCATGAGTGCGCAGGCGAGCGGCGGGCGTGACGCCCAACTCAAGCACACCGGTCTGCGGCCCGGCTGGACGACCGGGGCGTGCGCGACGGCGGCGACGACCGCGGCGTACACGGCGCTGCTCACGGGGGAGTTCCCCGACCCGGTGACGATCACGCTGCCGAAGGGGCAGACGCCGTCGTTCGCGCTGGCCGCGGAAGCGCTGGGTGCCGACTCGGCGACGGCGGGCATCGTCAAGGACGCGGGCGACGACCCGGACGTCACGCACGGCGCGCTGGTCAGGGCGACGGTCCGGCAGCTGGCGGCCGGGTCGGGTGTCGTCTTCCGGGCCGGGCCCGGGGTCGGCACGGTGACGCGGCCCGGACTGCCGCTGGACGTGGGCGAGCCCGCGATCAACCCGGTGCCGCGGCAGATGATGCGTGAGCACGTCGCGCTCGTCGCCGCGCGCCACGGGGGCCGGGGCGACGTCGAGATCACCGTTTCCGTCGACCACGGCGAGGAGATCGCCCGCTCGACGTGGAATCCGCGACTCGGGATCCTGGGCGGTCTGTCCATTCTCGGTACCACCGGGATCGTCGTCCCCTACTCCTGCTCGGCGTGGATCGACTCGATCCGGCGGGGCGTGGACGTGGCGCGGGCGGCGGGGCGTACGCATGTGGCGGGATGCACGGGCTCGACGTCGGAGAAGACGGTCGTGTCCCTTCACGGCCTCCCCGAGGACGCGCTGCTGGACATGGGGGACTTCGCGGGGGCGGTGCTGAAGTACGTGCGCCGCCATCCGGTCGAACGCCTCACGATCTGCGGCGGGTTCGCGAAGCTGTCGAAGCTGGCGGCGGGCCATCTGGATCTGCACTCGGCGCGCTCGCAGGTCGACAAGCCGTTCCTGGCGGAACTGGCGCGCCGGGGCGGCGCGTCCGTGGCGCTCGCGGAAGCCGTGTCCACGGCGAACACGGGACTGGAGGCGCTCCACCTGTGCACGGAGACGGGCGTCCCGCTCGGCGACCTGGTGGCGGCGGAGGCGCGTGACCAGGCGCTGGGGGTGCTGCGGGGGGCGCCGGTGGTGGTGGACGTGGTGTGCATCGACCGCGCGGGCACGGTGGTGGGCCGTTCGGCACCGAAGGGGCCCTGACCACGGTCGCGCGGCCCGATCCCCTGGTTCACCCGACGCCACCGAGGGCGCCGCGCCCCCGGGCCTCAGCACACGTGGCGGTCGCGTTCCGCCGAGTAGAGGTGACTGTCGCGGAACTGCGTCGCCGCCAGCGTCCGGCCCACCAGGATCACCGCCGTGCGCACCACTCCCGCCGTCTTCACCTGCTGCGCGATGTCCGCCAGCGTGCCCCGCAGCACCAGTTCGTCCGGGCGGCTCGCCATCGCCACCACCGCCGCCGGGCAGTCGGCCCCGTAGTGGGGGAGCAGCTCGTCGACCACCCGGTCCACGTAGCGGGCCGCAAGGTGCAGCACCAGCAGCGCGCCGCTCCTGCCCAGCGTCGCCAGGTCCTCGCCCTCCGGCATGGGCGTCGCCTGCTGGGCGATCCGGGTGAGGATCACGGTCTGGCCCACGGTCGGGACCGTGAGTTCCCGCTTCAGCGCCGCCGCGGCCGCCGCGAACGCGGGGACACCGGGGACCACTTCGTACGGCACGCCCGCAGCGTCCAGGCGGCGCATCTGCTCGGCGACCGCGCTGAAGACCGACGGGTCGCCCGAGTGCAGCCGGGCCACGTCGTGGCCCTCCTCGTGCGCGCGCACCAACTCCGCGGTGATGGCGTCGAGGTCGAGCTGCGCGGTGTCCACGAGGCGGGCGTCCGGCGGGCATTCGGCGAGGAGTTCACGGGGGACGAGCGAGCCCGCGTACAGGCACACCCCGCACGACGCCAGCGTCCGCGCGCCGCGCACGGTGATCAGGTCGGCGGCACCGGGGCCCGCACCGATGAAGTACACGGTCATGTCAGTTCTCCAGTCTTGGTGACGGACCATTGGGTGACGGGCATCGCCTGGCGCCAGCCGGTGAACCCGCCGACGGGGACGGCGTGCGCGACGGCGAGCCGCACCAGTTCGCCGCCGTGCCGCCGGTAGCGGTCGGCGAGCAGCGCCTCCGACTCCAGGGTCACGGTGTTGGCGACCAGTCGGCCGCCGGCCGCCAGCGCGTCCCAGCAGGCGTCCAGCAGTCCGGGTACGGTCAGCCCGCCGCCGATGAAGACCGCGTCGGGGGTGGGGAGTTCCGCGAGGGACGCCGGTGCCGCGCCGCACACGACGCGCAGCGCGGGCACGCCGAGGGTGTCCGCGTTGCGGGCGATCCGCGCCGCGCGCACGGGGTCGCGTTCCACGGTCACCGCCCGGCAGGCGTGATGCGTGCGCATCCACTCGATCGCGATGGAGCCGGAGCCCCCGCCGATGTCCCACAGGAGTTCGCCGGGCGCGGGCGCGAGCGCGGCGAGGGTCGCGGCGCGGACGTGGCGCTTGGTGAGCTGGCCGTCGTGCTCGTACGCCTCGTCCGGCAGGCCGGCCGCGGCGGACAGCCGCAGTGCGCCGGGCGCGCGGCGGCAGTCGAGCGCGACGATGTTCAGCGCGGCGCCCGGCGGTTGTGCCCAGGTGTCGGCGACGCCGTCGATGTGCCGTTCGTCGTCCGCGCCGAGCTGTTCGAGCAGCCGCATGCGGGTGGGCCCGAAGCCGCGTTCCCGCAGCAGGGTGGCGATCTCGGCGGGCGTGTCCGCGCCCGCGCTGAGGACGAGGACACGGCGTCCGTCGTGCAGCGCGGCGGCGAGCCTGCCCGCGGGGCGGCCGACGAGCGTGACGACGTCTGTGTCCTCCACCGGCCAGCCGAGCCGCGCGCAGGCGTACGAGACGGACGACGGATGCGGCAGTACGCGCAGGGCGTCGGGGCCCAGTTCCTCGGTCAGCGCGCGCCCGATGCCGTGGAACAGAGGGTCGCCGCTGGCCAGTACGGCGATCCGGCGGCCCGCGTGCGCGGCGAGCAGCCCTGCGACCGCGGGCCGCAGCGGGCTGGGCCACTGCACGCGTTCGCCGGGGCACGCGCCGGGCAGCAGCGCCAGTTGCCGCTGCCCGCCGATGATCACCTCGGCCTCGCGCAGGGCCTCCTGGGAGACGGGGGCGAGCCCCGGCCAGCCGTCCGCGCCGATCCCGACGACGGTCACTGCAGGTGGGGGCGGTGCGGGTGTCACGGGGGCGGGTACCTCGGGGTGCTCGGTAGGGGACGGTGCCGCACTCTACTGGCCGCCTCGGCGCCCGGTTGCGGGCACCCGGTGTTACTGCCGATCACAGCGCAGTGGCTCGTGCGTTGTCAGTGGCGCGCGGCACACTGGAGGCATGTGCCGCAGTATCAAGACCCTCCGTCCGCCCGTTCTCCCCGAGGAAGCCACCGAGGAGGACATGCACGCCGCAGCCCTGCAGTACGTGCGCAAGGTGTCCGGTTTCCGGGCACCCGCCGCGCACAACCGGGAGGTGTTCGAGCAGGCCGTCGACGAGATCACCGAGGCCACCCGCAGGCTCCTCGAAGGACTCGAGGTGCGCGGCCACGCCGTCAGGCGGCCGGCGCCGGACGCCGCATGACATAGGCGGCCAGCGCCCCGGCCGCGAAGAGCGCGAGCACCGACACGGCGGCGCCGATCCACGTCGCGCCCAGCCACTGGCCGCCGAAGTAGCCGAGCCCGACGCTGTAGCCCGCCCAGGCCACCCCGGCGAGCGCCGACCACGGCAGGAACTCCTTGACCTTGCGGTGCGCCGCGCCCGCGCCCAGGGACACGACCGACCGGCCCGCGGGTGCGAACCGGGCGATGACGACGAGCGCTCCGCCGCCGCGGCTGAGCGTGGCGCCGAGACGTTCCTGTGCCCTGGTCAGGCGGCGGGAGCGGGCGATGGCGCGGTCGAAGCGGTCGCCACCGCGCCAGGCGAGCCGGTAGGCGACCAGGTCACCGAGGACGGACGCGGTCGCCGCGCACAGCACGAGGACCAGCAGCGAGGGGACTTCGCGCGGCACCTGACCGGCCGCACCCGCGACGGCCGCGGTGCCCGCGGTGGATCCGGCGGCGGCAGCGGTCGCCGCGGTGATCACCAGGACTCCGCTGGGCAGGACGGGGAGGAAGACGTCGAGCAGGACGGACAGGGCCACGACGGCGTAGATCCAAGGGCTGCCGGTCAGCGGCCCCATACTCTCCAGCACCTTGCACACTCTCCCCGTTTTTCGGTGACAAGGCCGCTGTGTCGCAAGGGCGTCCGGGGCGGCTTGACAGCTGTACAGCGTACGCCCGGGTGACGCGCGGAGATCGGCAGGGGGACGAGA
The DNA here is from genome assembly GCF_056436245.1 of Streptomyces sp. NPDC043812. NCBI lineage: Bacteria > Bacillati > Actinomycetota > Actinomycetes > Kitasatosporales > Streptomycetaceae > Streptomyces > Streptomyces sp. NPDC043812. The sequence goes on along the minus strand of NZ_JBWKCY010000018.1, from coordinate 50,592 downwards.
TGTCGTACGGCGCGCAAAGTCTGCACATACGGAATGCGAAGCGCCCGGCCCCATGTGTGTGAGGGCCGGGCGCGGGGCAGGCCGCCCGCGGGGTGAACTGCGCCCGCATGGCGGGCAGTTCCTCCCCGCGGCCGGCGCGGTGCCGTGCGGCGCGGTGTGTCAGGCGGTCACGGTCGACTGCTCCTGGCGGGCGGGTTCGGCCGCCGCCTCACTTCCGCGGCTGCGGAACAGGCCGTCCAGCGCGAGAGCGCCGGGCCCGGTGAAGACGAGCAGCAGGAACGCCCAGCAGAACATGGCGGATCCTTCGCCGTTGTTCTGCACCGGGAACAGCCCCTCGGGCTGGTGCACGGTGAAGTAGGCGTACGCCATCGAGCCGGAGGCGAGGAACGCGGCGCTGCGGGTGCCTATGCCGAGCAGCACGAGGCCACCGGCGACGAGCTCGATCACCGCGGCGTACCAGCCGGGCCAGGTGCCGGCCGCGACCTTGTCACCGCCGAGGGCGCCGAAGAGCGAGGCGGCGCCGTGGCAGAGGAACAGCAGGCCGACGACGATCCGGAACAGGCCGAGCGCGTACGGCTGGGCCCGGTTCAGCCGGGTGGTCAGTGTGGGGGTTGCCATGGGGTATGGCTCCTTCGGTTGTGGGGACGGAACGAACCGATGAGGGGAGCTAGAGGTTAGGCGAGCCTCATTCATACTTGCAAGTTCAACATTTACACGGCGGCTGATTTTTACCGCGTCTTCATCTTTCCGGCCGGATCCCACTGCGCGGCCACGGCCGTCACCCCCCGCACGCGACGGACGGGCACGACGTACGCGAACTGCCGTACGTGTGCCCGCCCTTGGGTCGGCTGTCGTCCGTCAGGTCCCGCTGTCGTCCGTCACGGCCCGCTGTCGTCCGTCAGGTCCCGCTCCATGACCGGAGTCAGCCGCGCGCCCGCCCGGTCCGTGGCCCGCGTCCTGCCCCTCCCCGAGCCGCCCGCCGCGGCCTTCTCCAGCCGCAGCCGTGCCCCGCGGCCCCGCAGCGTCAGCGTCATCAGCTGGTTCCCGAACCACGGTCCGCCCGTACGCTCCCAACGGATCGCGGGCCTGGCGACCCGTCCGTGCCGGGCGAGCAGATGGCCGATGCCTTTCGCGAACCGGCTCCAGCCGAACCGGAATCCGACGCGCATGAAGGCCGGCACCGAGTTGTGCAGTGGCGAGCAGGTGAGCTGGAGGACCCGTGCCCGCGGCTGCTGTCCGGCGGGCCACTCGGGCTCGGCCACGTAGGCGTGGTGCACGTCCCCGGACAGGACGCACACCGTCGCCGGCGCGTCCTCGCCGCGCCCCACCTCGGCGACCGTGTCCGTCATCTTCCCGAACGACGAGGGGAATGCCGCCCAGTGCTCCAGGTCTGCCTTTCTGCGCAGCTTCTCGCCGAAGCGGGCCAGGCGCTCACCGCGCTCGCCCCGGCACAGCGCGGCGTGCCACCCCTCGGCGAAGTGGATCATCGGGGGCAGCAGCCACGGCAGGGAGGTCCCGACGAGCAGATGGTCCATGGCGCCGGGACTGTCGAGAGCCTGCTCGCGCAGCCAGCGGGCCTCGTCCTCGTCGAGCATGGCCCGGTGCCGTTCGTCCAGGACCCTGGCGGCGCGGGTGTCGACCATCAGCAGCCGCGTGCGGCCGAAGTCGCGGCGATAGCTCCAGCGGACGGTGGCCGGGTCGGCGTCGGCCCGCTCCGCGAACGCGCGCAGCACCTCGGTCCCGTCGTCGGCCGCCGTCACCTGCGCGTACAGCTCGTCCGCGGCGAGCTCGGCGGGGGAGAGATTGCCCAGATGCTGGTAGACCCAGTACGACATCAGGCCGCCCATGACCCGCTCGTGCCACCAGGGGGTGGCGCGCATGTCGGCGACCCAGGCCGCGCTGGTGTTCCAGTCGTCGATCAGATCGTGGTCGTCGAAGATCATGCAGCTGGGCACGGAGGAGAGGAGCCAGCGCAGTTCGGGGTCGAGCCAGGACTCGTCGTACAGGCGGGTGTACTCCTCGTAGTCCGCGACCTGGCCGGGCGGCGCCTCGGATCCCGTGCCGGCGGTCCGTCGGTGCGCGGCGATCCAGTCCCGGGTGGCCTGGGACGTCTCGTCCGCGTACACCTGGTCGCCGAGCAGGACGAGGACGTCGGGGCGGACGGTGTCGGGGTCGGCGGCGAGCCGGGCCGCCAGGGTGTCGAGGACGTCGGGGCCCACCGGGTCCCGTTCGCCCAGGGCCGGTGCGGCCCAGCGGCACGAGCCGAAGGCGACCACGGCACCGCTCGCGGGGACCGCGGGTGTGCGGATGGTGCTGGGCGGGACGTGCGAGCGGGGCAGCGGCCACACCCGCTCGCCGTCGAGCAGCACCTCGTAGGAGGTCGTGGCGCCGGGGGTCAGGCCTGTCACGACGATCAGGGCGTAGTCGTGGCCGGCGATCCGGAACGTCGGGGCGGAGCCCCCGCCGCCCTCCGCGCAGCGGACCTCGGCTGTGCACGGGCGGTCGGTCTCGACCCAGACGGTCGCGCTCGTGCCCGATTCCCAGTCCACATGGCGCAGCAGTGGTCCCAGGCGCAGTCCGGCCATGAGTGGCCCCTTTCCGTCAGTCCGTACGGTACGGAACGACGGAAGGGGGCGACCCGTTCCGCGAGGTTCGTCGGCCTGCCTCGTCAGCAGCCGTTCAGGATCGACTGGAGGGCGCTCTTCTCGGCGGAGTCCACCTTGAGGTTCCAGTAGTACTTGGTGTGCACCCACATGCGGGCGTACATGCAGCGGTAGGACGTGACCGACGGCAGCCATTCGGCCGGGTCCTGGTCGCCCTTGGCCTGGTTGACGTTGTCGGTGACCGCTATCAGCTGCGGGCGGGTGAGGTCGTTGGCGAACTGCTGGCGCTTGGAGGTGGTCCAGCTGTTCGCGCCGGAGCGCCAGGCCTCGGCCAGCGGCACCATGTGGTCGATGTCGACGTCGGCGGCCGCGGTCCACGTGGCGCCGTCGTAGGGGGAGAACCAACTGCCGCTGACCGCGGCGCAGCTGGAGTCCTGCTGGACGTTGGAGCCGTCGCGCTTGAGGACGACCTCACGCGTGTTGCACGCGCCCGACTGGGTGCTCCAGTGCGGGAACAGGTCGCGGCTGTAGCCGGAGGAGGAGCCTTCGGCGGCCACGGTGAGCTGGCTCAGGTAGCTGCGGGCGGTGGAGGCGCTGACCGGGGTGGGCGGTGCGGCCTGGGCGGCGGGGGCGGTGGCGAGCAGGCCGGTGGCGGCGACAGCGGAAGCGGCGGAAAGAACGGCGATGCGGCGGACTCGACGCGCGTAGACACCAAACATGCGGACTCCTTCTGAGTGGGGGGCGACGTGGCCTCCCCCGGTGCCCCTTCGGGCGTGGGAGCGGCTTCCGGGCGTGGCCATGCTGGCGGCGCCAGGTTTCTCGGGGATGGGCGCCAGGTAACAGAGTGGCGACATGGGCACGTCACATCAATACTTCTGACGGTCCGGCACGATCCCTTCACCGGCGTAGGGTTGCCATGTGCTGCTGCCGGTCGACCTCACACTCGGGGCGGTGCTGGCCGTCCTGCTCGCCGTCGCCGCGACTGTCGCCGCGGTCGCGCACCTGGGCCGGTCCCGTCAGATCGCCGTCGCAGGACTGCGCGCGGCGGTCCAACTCGCCGTCGTCTCCCTGTTGATCGGCTGGGTCGTCGAGGCCGTGCCGCTGCTGCTGGCCTTCCTCGTGCTGATGTATGCCGTGGCCGTCCGCACCGCCGGGCGCCGTGTCACGGCCAACTCCACCTGGTGGTGGGCCGCTGCCCCCATCGCCGCCGGCGTCGTCCCCGTCGTCGCCGCCCTGCTCCTCACCGGACTCGTCCCGGTGAAAGGCATCACGCTCGTCCCCGTGACCGGCATCCTCATCGGCGGCGCGCTCACCGCGACCGTGCTCGGCGGCCGCCGGGCCCTCGACGAGCTGGCCCAGCGCCGCGGCGAGGTGGAGGCCGGACTCGCGCTGGGTCTCCTGGAACGGGACGCCCGTATGGAGGTCGCCCGCGTACCCGCCTCCGACGCGCTGCTCCCGGGCCTCGACCAGACGCGGACCGTGGGCCTCGTCACGTTGCCGGGAGCGTTCGTCGGCATGCTCCTCGGCGGCGCGTCACCGGTGGAGGCGGGCGCGGTGCAGCTGTTCGTTCTCGTCGCGCTGATGGCGGTGCAGGCCGTGGCGGTGGCGGTCGTGCTCGAGCTGGTGGCGCGGGGGCGGCTGCACCGGGACGGGGTGCAACCGGGGGACCAAGGTCCCTGACGGCCGGGCCGGGGGGTCGCGTACTGTGTACGGAGCAGAAGGGGAGTAGCTCTTCGCCGGAACGTCGACATACTGCCGGACCTCGTGTCCGGCCGGCGCCCGGAGGCGGCCTCGTGGAGGCAGCCAGCGAGACCTTCGGCCGCAGTGTCCATGTGTGTATTCATGGCGCTGCCGTGCCGAAGCGACCCCTGAAACGCTCAGGACTCTCGGCAGGGCCGCGCCCGACCGATTGAGGAAACCCATCCATGATCAGCTTCACCGTCATGGCGATCACGTTCGGCGTCGTCTTCCTCGCCGAGCTGCCCGACAAGACCGCGCTGGCCGGTCTGATGCTCGGCACCCGGTACCGCGCCTCGTACGTCTTCGCGGGTGTCGCCGCCGCCTTCGCCGTTCATGTCGCTCTCGCCATCGCGGCGGGCAGTGTGCTGACCCTGCTGCCCCACCGGCTGGTGCAGGCGGTCGTCGGCGTCCTGTTCCTCGCGGGCGCGCTGGTGCTGCTCCTGAAGAGGAACGACGACGACGAGGAGAGCATCAAGGCCCCGGCCGACCAGTCCTTCTGGAAGGTCTCCGGGGCGGGCTTCATGCTGATCCTGGTCGCCGAGTTCGGCGATCTGACCCAGATCATGACCGCCAACCTGGCAGCCCGTTACGACAATCCCGTGTCCGTCGGCATCGGCGCGGTGCTGGCGCTGTGGGCGGTAGCGGCGATCGGCATCGTGGGTGGCCGGACGCTGATGAAGTACGTGCCGCTGCGGCTGATCACCAAGGTCGCGGCCGCGCTGATGCTCGCGCTCGCCGGATTCAGCCTGTACGAGGCGATCGCGGGCTGACCGTCCCCGGGGGTGTCGCGGAGCCGGGCCAGCACCTGCCGGGTGTGCTGGTCCGGCGGGAACACGGGATGGAAGACGTGCTCGGTCACGTCGTCGCGGATGATCAGGGTCAGCCGCGTGAACAGTGCCGTCCCGCCGGCCTCGAACGTCGGCAGCCGCAGCGCGCGTGGCCGATCTGCACATACGCCGCCTGACTTCCGTGGAGACGAACGCGAGACCTTGCCCGGAGGGCAAGGTCGACCCGCGGTGGCGGGAGCGCGGAGCCCGGCGAACTCCGGCGGAGACGCCTTGAGTCCGTACGCGGTGCGTCACGCAGGCCGGTGTCGCCGTGGGCCGGCCCTCGAAGGGTGTGTCAGGCGGTGAGCCCGATCGTGCCGTCGTCACGGGCCGTGACCGTAAGGCCGGTCAGGTCGGGCACGAACAGGTCGGGTGCGAAGGCCGCTGCCCGGGGGCCGACGCCCACCACCCGCATGCCCGCCGCGCGGGCCGCCGCGATCCCGGCCTCGGAGTCCTCGAAGGCGACACAGTCCGCGGGGGCGAAGCCGAGTTCGGCCGCGCCCTTGAGGAAGCCCTCCGGGTCGGGCTTGCTGGCCCCCACGCACTCGGCGGTCACCCGGACGTCGGGCATCGGCAGCCCGGCCGCGTTCATCCTCACCGTGGCCAGCGCCAGGTCGGCCGAGGTGACGAGGGCGTGCGGCAGGTCCGCGACGGCGGCCAGGAACGCCGGCGCCCCTGCGATGGCGACGACACCCTCGGTGTCGGCGGTCTCCTGCGCGAGGAGCACGCGGTTGTCGGCGTGGTTCTCCTCCATCGGGCGGTCCGGCAGGAGGACGGCCATGGTGGCGTATCCCTGGCGGCCGTGGACGACCTTCAGCGCCTCGTCGGGGTCGAGCCCGTGGTCGACGGCCCATGCCCGCCAGCAGCGTTCGACCACCGCGTCGGAGTTGACGAGGGTGCCGTCCATGTCGAGGAGGAGGGCACGGGTGTTCAGGACGGGCGGGACGGTTGCCGGCATCGGCATGCTCCTGGGCGCGGGAGAAGGGGACAAGGCGGTTCCGCCCGCCGGTCAGGGAGTACGGGCGGAACCACTTTGTTCCTTCACGATACAAAATCGTGGGCTCCCGCGCCACTCCGCCCCCGTCACGGTTCGCGCGTCTCCGCCTCCAGGGCGCGGCGCGTACTCGGCCCGTAGACCCCCGGGTCGTCGTCGTCGATGCCGCGCGCCCACTGGTACCGCCACACCGCGTCCTCGACGCTCCGGCTGTACTCCCCGTCCACTTCCCCCTCGTACAGACGCAGCTCCGCCAGCCGCACCTGGAGCTCGGACACCGCCGGTCCGCTGTCGCCCTCGCGCAGCGTCCGCCGCGACCGGCCGCGCGGTTCCTCCGACACGCTGCCCGAGGCGCGCGCGGTCGACGTCGGTGCACCAGGGGAGGTGCCCGGCGCCGCAGACCCCGTGCCGGGCGCCGCCGTCCGGGAGGCGGAGGGGGACGCGGAGCGGGAGACGGAGGGGGACGGGCTCGCGGACGCGGAAGGCGCGGCGGACGAGGTGCGCGAGGCGGACGGGGACCCGGACACGGACGGCGGCGCCGAGGGCGCGTCGGGGCCGACGTTGAGGCTCGCGCGGTCGGAGTCCCTGTCGGGCATGGACACCCGGTCCCGTTCCACCTCCCCGGAGAACAGCCCGCCGGCGAACGCGGCGGTCCCGCCCACGGCGAGGACGGCAGCACCCACGGCGACGGCGACGAGCCCCCGCCGCCGCGGCCTGCGCCGATCAGGCCCCGCCGCACCCGGGGCGAGGCCGACGAGCGGCGGCAGCTCCTGGGTGTCGTCGTCCCGCGTGCTCCCCGCCGCAGGTGGGACCTCGGCGGGCAGCGGACCGGGTGCGACTCCCGCTGCCGACTGCCCGTAGGGCGCATGTGCGCCCGGCAGCGGCCCGGGCGCCCCCGCCCGCGGCGGAAGCGGCGCAGGCGGTGCCGACGGCCCCCCGGCGTCCGACACCTCCAGCCCCTGGAGCGTCACATAAGGACGAATGCGCAGCGGGTCGAAGTCCTCGGCCGCCGCGATCTCCGCCTCCCTCTCCGCGCGCAGCGCCGCCGCCGCGCGCGCAGCGCAGTCGCACCCGGATCCCGCGCTGCCGTCCGCGTTCCGCGGTCTGCCGCACCCGGGACAACTGATTCCGGTCATGGCCGGTCCCCTCCCCTTTGAATGCCGCCGATTATCCAGCCGTCGCGTCCGGCCGCTTCCCGGGGCACCCGGCGGCACCCCCCTGTCCGTCTCTTCGGCAGGCCATAACCGGATGAACCCACCACGATGGAGTGGAGCGCAAAGGAGACCGGCATGGCCCAGGAAGTGAGCACAGCGCAAGCACCCCCGGCCCCCGGCGAGGGGCACGGCCGGCGCTCCGTACTCGTCGCCATCGGCGCCCTGCTGCTGGGCATGCTGCTCGCCGCTCTCGACCAGACCATCGTCGCGACCGCACTGCCGACCATCGTCAGCGAACTGGGCGGCATGGAACATCTGTCCTGGGTGGTCACCGCCTACATCCTGGCATCCACCGCCGCGACGCCCCTGTGGGGCAAGCTCGGCGACCAGTACGGCCGCAAGAAGCTGTTCCAGGCCGCGATCGTGATCTTCCTCATCGGCTCGGCACTGTGCGGTGTCGCGCAGAACATGCCCCAGCTCATCATGTTCCGCGCGGTCCAGGGCCTCGGCGGCGGCGGTCTGATCGTGCTGTCGATGGCGATCGTCGGCGACATCGTCCCGCCCCGCGAACGCGGCCGCTACCAGGGTCTGTTCGGCGCCGTCTTCGGCGCGAGCAGCGTCCTCGGGCCGCTCCTCGGCGGCTTCTTCACCGAACACCTCAGCTGGCGCTGGGTGTTCTACATCAACCTCCCGATCGGCGTCGTCGCCCTGCTCGTCATCGCCGCCGTCCTGCACATCCCGGTGCGGCGGACCCGGCACACCATCGACTACCTCGGCACCTTCCTCATCGCATCGGTCGCCACGTGCCTGGTCCTCGTCGCCTCGCTCGGCGGCACCACCTGGACGTGGGGCTCGGCGCAGATCATCGCCCTCACGGTGCTCGGTGCCGTGCTGCTCGTGGCGTTCGTCGCCGTCGAACGGCGCGCCGCCGAACCGGTGCTCCCGCTGAAGCTGTTCCGCATCAGGACGTTCACGCTCGTCGCCGTCATCAGCTTCATCATCGGCTTCGCCATGTTCGGGGCGATGACGTATCTGCCGACCTTCCTCCAGGTCGTCAAGGGCGTCTCGCCGACGATCTCCGGTGTGCACATGCTGCCGATGGTGTTCGGCATGCTGCTCACCTCGACCGCATCGGGGCAGATCGTCAGCCGCACCGGCCGCTGGAAGGTGTTCCCGATCGCGGGCACGGCGGTCACCGCCATCGGGCTCCTCCTGCTGCACCGGCTCGAGGAGACAAGCTCCGACTGGCAGATGAGCCTGTGCTTCTTCGTCTTCGGCGCGGGCCTCGGCCTGGTCATGCAGGTGCTGGTGCTGGTGGTGCAGAACGCGGTCAGCTACGAGGACCTGGGCGTCGCCACGTCCGGCGCGACGTTCTTCCGGTCCATCGGCGCCTCGTTCGGCGTCGCGATCTTCGGCACGATCTTCACCAACCGGCTGGAGAGCAAACTCGACGACGCGCTCGCCGGACAGGCCGTGCCGCCCGGCGCAGGCGCCGACGAACTGGCCGCCGACCCGCGAGCGATCTCCGAACTCCCGCAGCAACTGCGCACGTCCGTGCTCGACGCCTATGCGACCGCGATCACGGACGTCTTCCTGTACGCGGTACCGGTGGTCGTCGTCGCCTTCGTCGTCGCCTGGTTCCTCAAGGAGGACAAGCTGCGCGGCTCGGTCACCGCGCCCGACCCGAGCCAGACGCTCGCCTCCAACCCGGTCGAACGCTCCTCGCACGACGAGGTCGCCCGCGCCCTGTCGGTCCTCGGCTCCCGCGAGGGCAGACACCACATCTACGAGAAGATCACCGCGCGCTCCGGGTACGACCTGCTCCCCGCGTCCAGCTGGCTGCTGCTGCGCATCAAACGCCACGGCATGGTCGAACCGTCCCGGCTCGCCGACGCCACCCCCGTACCGCTGCGCGTCATCACCGAGGCGGCGCGCGAGATCGAGGGCCGCGGTCTGGCCCGCCGCGAGGGGCTGGACCTGCTGCTCACCGACGACGGGGCGGTGGCGGCGGTCCGGCTGTCCGAGGCGCGGGAGGAGTCGCTGGCGGAGCTGCTGGGGGACTGGTGGGGACCGGACCGGCCGACGGATCTCATCCAGCTGGTCCGCGAACTCAACGAAGAGCTGTGCGGCTCGGACGCCGAGCGTCCCCGTGGCCGCTCCCCGCGCGGCGACCACGAGCGGCCCGCGGCGGAGTACCCCCACCGGCACAGCCACTGACACCGGCGGCCCCGGACAGGCTCTCTGAGCGGACAGGCGAACTCAGAGCTCCTTGCCGTACCAGATCTGCATGTACGGCCCCGAGCAGTACGCCGGGATCTCCGCGTAGCCGTGGCGGACGTACAGACCGCGTGCCTCGACCAGATCCAGCCGGGTGTTGAGGACCATGCGACGCGCGCCCAGCGCGCGGGCCTCGTGCTCCAGGAGCTCCATCAGCATCCCGGCGCCCTTGCGCCCACGGAACGCGGGCTTCACGAACACGCGGGTCAGCTCGGCCCGTTCGCCGTCCAGCAGCAGCACCCCGCCGCAGGCAGCGGCCGCCTCGCCGTACCGCCCGACGACGAACTGCCCGGTGGGCGGGGCGAGTCGCTCGGCACCGTCGCCGGCGAGGCCCTCGTCGATCTCCACGTCGGTCGCGGGCCGCTTCCAGTAGCTGCCGGCCACGTCTGAGTAGTACGCGCGGCGCAGGGCATACGCGTCGTCGGTGTCGAAGGCTTCGGGGGCGAGGGTCCACTGCGTCATGGGCACCTCTGTATCCCGGCGGGCACCGGTGCGTCGAACGATTTGCCGGCCCGTGGTGCGGGATGTGGCGCGCGGTTCTGAAGTCGCCGCCCAACAGGACCACTTGGACGTGATGTTGATGAATCACGTGCTCTTGATCACAGACACACCAGACAGTCCACACATAAGTTGAGACCACACGAAGGAGCTGTGCAAAGCCCGTGAGGGCTCGCACATGAAATGGGGGGCTCATCCGCGTGTCGGTAGAAACGGCTGTTCGTATCGGTCTGTCCGCTGCTGTCCTGGCGAGTGCGTCTGCTGTTCGACGAGACCGGCGCCGGGCGATCCAGGGGCGTCCGGCTCCGCTCCCACTACGTGGCGGCCACGCCCCCCACTGAGGACTTCGGCTTCCTGCGCCGCCCACGCCGGACCTGCGCACCGGAAGCGCGGTCGGCTCCGGCAACCCGTCATGGGTGCCCGCCGCAGGAGGCGTCCCCCCTCGGCCCGGCCTTGAACACATGAGGCTGCGCTGACGATCCCGGTGCTCGCGGTCACCGGGTGCTGCACGACCACAGCACCCTCTCGGGCCGATCGAGCCCGAGTCCCGAGCCGGGCCGCCGTGCCCCCACCCGTCCCTCTTCCTTTCGGCTTCCTTTCCCTGCGTGCTGCCAGGGGCGAGGACGGGCTGGGCTGCTGCCATGCCCGCACGCCTGTGCGGGCGCGAAACCACAGAAAAGGAAACCCAGTTGAGACGCGACTTACTGAGATATGCGCGTGTGCCGGTGACGACAGTGCTTGCGCTGTCCCTGTCCGCCGGCATCGCCACTACTCAGGCATTCGCGGCAGCGCCCCCGCCAGGGGCCGCCGAGGGCTGGTCCCAGCCCGCCGCCCGCGACGCCGGGACGAAGCCCGGCGACCAGCCCACTGCCGTGCCCGTCGAGCGGCGCAGCGAGATATTGGGCGCGGACTACAAGAAGTCGTCCGACCGGGCGTTCACCACGTCAGGTGACGGCACCGGCTTCCACCTCCTGGTGGCCGGTGAGAAGGACGGCTACGCGTGGCGGACCGCCGCATCGCTGTCCGAGTCCGGGTTCGAGACCGACACGTGGATCGGCAACGCGTGTGTCACCGAGTCGGGCACGTACGCGGCCGTCGCCTATGCGCCGCGTACGTTCACGAACAAGCCGGAACTGATGACGCGCGGCGCGTTCACGGCCGTGGTGAACCTGGACAGCGGCCAGATCACGAAGCTGCCGTTCCAGGCCACGCTCGGCTATTTCTCCCCCGGCTGCGGCCACGGTGACGACGCCGTGTTCACCGCGCTGGCCGACGACGCCTCGGCGAAGAGCCAGACCCGTCTGGTGACCGTCGACGCCACGACGGGGAAGGTCGCGACGAAGCAGACGGTCGTCGGCCAGGTCACCTCCGCCGTTCCGACCCGAAACGGCATCGTCGCCGCCTCCGGCAACCACATCGTGGCCGTCGAGGACAGCAAGGTCCGCGCGGTCGCGGAGACGAAGGCGTGGCCGTTCCAGCTGAAGGCCGACGCCGACGGAGGCGTCACCTTCATCGACCCCGACCCGAAGTCCGGCAAGGCCCAGGGCGCCGCGGCCGGCAAGGCCGGCAGCGCCGCCGCAGGTGCCAAGGTCCGCAGTGCCGCCGATCCCACGGCGGCGGTCTTCCGCGTCAGCGCCGAGCAGATCGACAAGCCCGACGCGAATGCCAAGCCCGCCGGCCTCGCCCAGGGCAAGCTGACCGACTTCGACCTCACCTCCACCCCCGGCGGCGAGGTGTACGTGACCGGCGAGGCCGCGACCACGTCGCGTGCGGCCGGTGTCCTGCACAACCCGGGCGGCATCGACAAGGACGCCCGTGTCTCCAGCCGGGGACAGGCGTTCGTGTCGTCCCGGTGGTCGGACGGCAAGGACTCGCGGATCCGCCCGGACGAGGCCCTGGAGGCCCGCACGGTCCGCACCACGGTCAAGACGGCCGACACCCGCAAGACGGTGGTCCTGGACGCGCCTCCGGGCGGGGACCAGGTCGGCGGCCAGAAGCAGCAGACGCAGGGCACGCAGACCAGCCCGGTCCTCCTCGCGCAGGGTGTCAAGGCGGGCGCCTTCCGGGCAGCTGCCGCGGCGAACGACACGGTCGAGGCCGACCGGTACTGCTCGGTTCCGCGCAACGACCCGAAGAAGCAGGCGTTCCAGCCCACCCCGCGCCAGGTCGAGTGGGCCGTTGACCAGGCCGTCGTCGGCAAGCTCAACAAGGGCGCGACCCGACCGGCGAACTGGAAGAACACCGGCATGGCGGCGTACGCCCCGCAGTCGCTGTTCCCGCTGACGCCACTGGCGGGCGGCTCCGGTGAGGACTGGTACGTGCCCTCGCAGGTGATGCTCGGCATCACCGCGCAGGAGTCCAACATGTGGCAGGCCACCCGGCTCGCGGTGCCCGGTGTCACGGCGAACTCACTGATCGGCAACTTCTACGGCATCAAGTACTCCTCCTCCGGCCAGCAGGCCGACCCGTGGGGGATCGACTTCGCCGAGGCCGACTGCGGCTACGGCATCACCCAGGTCACCGACGGCATGCGGATGCACGGCAAGGAGAAGAAGGACGAGCAGCCCAAGACCACGGTCCAGCAGGAGGCCGTGGCCCTGGACTACGCCGCGAACATCGCAGCAGGTGTCAACATTCTCATCGAGAAGTGGAACACCACCCGTAAGGACGGGCTGACCATCAACGAGGGTCACCCGAAGTACATCGAGAACTGGTTCTACGCCCTGTGGGCGTACAACTCCGGGTACTACCCCAAGTCGAGCCCGGTGAACGGCAAGTGGGGTGTGGGCTGGACGAACAACCCGGCCAACCCGCTGTGGAAGGAGAACCGGACACCGTTCCTCGAGGCGGCGAACGGCAAGGACGACTACAGCCACGCCGCGCACCCGCAGGACTGGCCGTACGAGGAGAAGGTCATCGGCTGGGCCGCCCGTCCGATCGCGGCCATGTTCAAGCCCGGGGACATCAAGGCCGGCTACGTCGCCGCCTGGTGGAACACCAACGAGGCCCGGACCACGGCGAAGCCGCCGATCTTCACCTTCTGCGGTTCCCAGAACACCTGCGTGCCCTCGAAGATCGGTGAAGGCGCCTCCAACGACGACGGCAAGGGACCGTGCGCGCTGCCCGGTGATCCTCACGACAAGGACCCGCTCTACCTGAAGTGCTGGTGGAACGAGCCGGTCAGCTGGAAGAACTGCACCACCGCAGCTCTGTGCGGCAATGCGATCCACCGATTCAACGACACGTACCCCGAGCAGCCGGACGAGAATTCCTACGCGCCGCGCTGCAACACCGGCCTCCCGGGCGGGTCACTGATCGTCGACAACCTGCCCAACGGCACGGTCCCGGCCGGATCCTCCGGGCGGACCTGCACCGTCGGCTCCACTGGCTCCTTCCAGTTCACCTTCGCCGGTGAGGGCGGAAAGTACCCGTCCAAGGTCGACCTGCACCAGATAGGTGCGGGCAACGGCAACCACTTCTGGATGGGGCACACCCGCTGGCTCGCCACTGCCGACGGCAAGCGGCTCCACGTCAGCGGCAAGTGGACGCTCAACAGCTCCAAGCGGGGCTGGATGCGCGTCTTCGCCCACATACCGGACCACGGTGCGCACACCCGGCAGGCCGCCTACAGGATCGGTGGCACCGACTCCAAGAGCCCGGTCCGGGTGCACCCGCAGCGGATCCGGCAGAACAAGTGGGTCGACCTGGGCGTGTTCAACTTCACCGGCACGCCGACGGTGACCCTCGACACCGACACCGACGACGGCACCGGTGACGAGGACATCGCGTGGGACTCGGTGGCCTTCCAGCCGCTGTCGGCCAAGCCGAAGGACTTCGTGGTCGCCATGGGCGACTCGTACTCCTCCGGTGAGGGCGCTTCCGAGGGCAACCGGGACTACTACCCGGAGACCAACTACCTCGACAAGCAGGACAAGAAGACCCGCAACGCCTGCCACCGCTCCACCCAGGCGTGGTCGCGACAGGCCGTCATCCCGGGCCGCTCCAAGTCCGTAGGCGCCATGGCCGACGAGTACGGATCGGCCATGGACTACCACCTGATCGCCTGCTCCGGCGCCCGCACCTACAACGTTGTGCACGCCGGTGTGGTGCAGGACAGCGGCGGTGAGAAGCCGCAGATCGACAAGGGCTACCTGGACCAGCACACCACCCTGGTCACCATCTCGATCGGTGGCAACGACGCCCGCTTCGCCGACATCATCCAGAAGTGCCTGACCGCCGTGAACGGCGGCAACTGCAAGGACAGGACGTTCGAGGAGGGTGACGTCGACGGCCCCGTCGGCGGCCGTGACCGCAAGTTCATCGGCCGGCCCCTGGAGCAGGCCGCTGTCGGCGTCGTCAAGGAGATCGTCCGGCCGGACATCCTCAAGACCCTGAAGGAGATCAACTCCAAGGCGCCGAACGCGAAGATCGTGCTCATGGGCTACCCGCCGCTCATCGAGAACCGCGGTGAGTGCCTGAGCGTGTCCATCCCCGGCGTCCAGGTCGGCCTGTCGGCCAGCTCCACGGACTGGCTGACCAGCGTCGCCAACACCCTCTCCGCAGAGATGCAGGGCGCAGCCGACGACGCCAACAAGGCGGGCATCAAGACCTGGTTCTCCAACCCGAAGACCAACTTCGCCGGCAAGGCGGTCTGCGGTGACCCGGAGTCCGTCCACGGCATCGTCAAGACGCTGGTGGACTCCGACAACCCGGTGGAGGACTACCCGGTTCTGCAGGCGCTCGGCCTGGGCCTGTCCGCCCAGTCGTTCCACCCGAAGATCGGGGGCGCCCGCCTCTACGCGGACTCCCTGGAACGTACGATGGGCGGCATGGGCCTGTAGCCCAGCACCTGTCCTGACGTGCCACACGGGCCCCGCCGCCGGCGGGGCCCGTGCCGTTCACCGCACCATCGACGGAGCGAAGATGAGTACCGGTACTCATGAACCCCCAGCACCGGGCAGGGATCATCGGATCATGCCTATGCGGAAACACACTGTGGCTGTCGCCGCAGCCGCAGCCGCCGTCTTCACTCTGGCAGGCTGCGGGCCGAGCGATGACGACCTGTTCTCCAACCTCAACGGCAGCGAACCCTCCGGCGCGTCCGACACCGGTTCCCCGGGCCCGGACGCGCCACGGTCCGATGCTCCGCCGAACTACGCGGACAACAACCGGGTCCTGCAGCCCGGCGAGATGAGCCCGCAGGACGAGAAGGCGGCCGGGGAAATGGCCGCCGAGGTCGCACGGGCCCTCGACGAACTGCGCCGGAGCGGCAGGATCAGTCCCGCAGAAGTACGGCCCGTACTCGCACGGATCGCCCCTCCCGCCGACCTCACCGTGAAGGAGCGGGTGATCGGCACCGCGATGGAGAAGGCCGAAGGCAGCGACTACGGCATCTGGGTCGGCGAGACCGCCTGCGTCACCGGAGCCGTCAGCAAGGACCGTGTGTGGGCCGACACCAACGGCCCTTATCCCGAGACGGGTTGCATGTCCCCGCCGTCCACCCACTGAGGCATCACGGACCGGCCGCCCGTGCGTACAGCGCTCGGGCGGCCGTCCCGCCTCACTCCACCACGCGTGCCACCAGCAGGCCGTCCCAGCCCTTCGTGCCCACCGTCTGGAACGCCGTCGCGTCCAGACGCGGCTCGTCCGCGACGAATCGGAACATCTGCTGCGTGCCGAGGACCGCCTGGTCCTTGCTCGACGAGTCCGTCACCGCACCGCCCCGGACCACGTTGTCGACGACGATGACGCTGCCGGGGCGCGTCAGACGCAGCGCCCACTCCACGTAGTGCGGGTTGTTCACCTTGTCCGCGTCGATGAACACCAGGTCGAACGGGCCCGCACCCGGTTCCGCCGCGATCCGCGGGAGCAGGTCGAGCGCCGCGCCCGTCCGGACCTCGGCCACCTTGTCGACTCCCGCGCGGGCCAGGTTCGCGCGGGCGACCTCCGCGTGGGCGGGGTTGTACTCCAGCGAGATCAGCCTGCCGTCCGAGGGCAGCGCGCAGGCCAGCCAGATCGTGCTGTAGCCGCCGAGAGTGCCGATCTCCAGCACCGTGCGGGCGCCCTGGATCCGGGCCAGGAGGTGCAGCAGCTTGCCCTGGTTCGGCGCGACGTCGATCGCGGGGAGTCCCGCCTCCTTGTTCGCGGCGAGCGCCGCCGTGAGCGCGTCGTCCTCGGGGACGAGGAGACCGGAGACGTAGCGGTCGACGGCGTTCCACCGGTCCTGAAAGGAATCCTGAGTCATGCAATCAACCTATTTCAGGCGACCGGCGGCGGCACATGAATCGGCCGAGGCGGTACGACCGGCCTGCGCCGACGGGCCCGTAGGACGAACAGGGCGACCCCAGCCGCGGCGGCCGCACCCCCGCCGAGCGTCACGGTCCACGCCGGAACACCCCCCAGCGTCAGCAGATCGTCGTCCCACACCACCCGCCGAAAGGGGGTGTCTTCGGCGCTCACGCGCAGCTCGTGGTCGCCGCTGATCCGGCTCGGGTCGGGAAAGCGCTGGTCGAAGGCGGTGAGGAAGCGTTCCTTCCCGCCGGTGAGACGGCCGACCGCACCACCCGGGTCGATCTTCCCCGCATACGTGACCTCCGGCTCGTCGCCGCCGATCGCCGAACGCGGCTCCATGCGGTGGGGTGCGAGCACGAACAGGCCCAGCGACTGGGACGTCGTCGCCCGACGCGAAAGCCGCATGGGGTAGACGAGTTCGTCGCTCGCGAAGGTCAGCCGCAGGGGGTCGAGCGTGCCGCTCAGCACGGCGCCCTTCTCGCGCGGCGCCAGGCGCACGGCCACGTACTCCCAGCCCCGGTCGACATACGGTCGCAGGTCCCCGGTGAGACCCGCGGGCATCTCGAAGCCGTTCTCGTCCAGCCAGTCGCCCAGTGCGTCCGGATCGGTCGCCGTCAGGCGGGCGACGTCGAAGTCACCCAGCCGTTCGCGCCCGACGACACCCACGCCGGGCTCCGCCGCGGCGGGCGGTGGCGCGGCGGCGCCGGCCCCGTCCAACTCGTCGTCGAACGGCCAGTCGCCGTTCCGCGGCCAGAAGTAGTGCCGCTCGCGGTGCTCGGGCGCGGTGATGCGCACCAGCTCGTCGAAGAGGGCGCCGTCCGCCAGTTCGGCCGTGGCCCGACCGGGCACCGGCATGATCCACGCTGCCCGCGGCGTGTCCGAGTCCACCGTGAAACGCATGACGATCTGCTCGGTGCGGCCGTCCCAGTCGACCACCGAGGTCTCCCGGTCGACGGAGATCCGCGCATGCGGATCCGGCACCATCGCCCCGCAACCGCAGGCGTACGCCGGTGCGATGAGCGAGCCGAGCTGAAGCGCGAGCAGCGCCAGGACGACGGTGAGCAGGCGCACGAGTGCCCCGCGATCTTGTATGTTCCCCCGCATACCTCCTGTGACGACGTGGCTGCGGTCGCGGTTCCGGCTGGTCAGCGCGTTCCGGGGACAGCCGACCGTCAAATATCGGACAGTAACGGGATGACAGTCAGGCGAAGAGGGGGTTGCCTGGGTCTTTCCAACGGGGCAGTGCGACGCTCTACCAGCGCCCTGTGAAGCAAAGAGCAGTATCGCGGGATCAGGACGACACGACGGTGGGGAGGCGCGGCGCGACGTGGCGAACGCGGAACGCAGCGTGCGCAGGAGCACGACGGACACGAGGGTCGGCGCGGCCAGGGCGGTGCTGTGGCTCGTCGCCGCCGTGCTCGCCGTACGGCAGACGGCAGCGGTACTGCGGCTGCCACCCGGCGAACGGCTGACCGACCTGGAGACCTGGGTCGGTGAGCGGGGCGTCCTGCATGTCACCGGCTCCCTCTACGACGCCGACAAGTTCACCGGCACACCGTTCGCCGGGCTCGTCCTCAAACCGTTCGCCAGCTCCGCGCAGCAGAGCCTCGGCGTCGCATGGACCTTCGGCACCCTGCTGCTCGTGGTCGCCCTCGGCCTCGTCGTCTCCCGGGCCCTGCCGGTGCCGGTGTCGCGACGCAGCACGCTGCTGGCCGCCCCGGTCGCGATCAGCGTGTTGATGCTGTCCCTGCCCGTGCGCAACAGCTTCCACCTCGGGCAGACCAGCATCATCCCCGTCCTGCTCGTCCTGCTCGGCTGCTTCGCCGCGCGCGGCGAGAGATCCTCCGGCCTGCTCATCGGTCTCGGCGCGGCGCTCCAGCCCACCGTCCTGCTGTTCGCACCGCTGCTGTGGTTCACCGGCCGCAAGCAGGCCGCCGCGACCGCGACAGGCACGTTCGCGGCGCTCTCCGCGCTCTCCTGGGCGGCGCTGCCCGGCGACTCGTGGACGTACTGGGTCCACCATGTCGCCGGCGCCGGGCTCGGTGCGCGCCCCGACAGCCTCGCCAACCAGTCCCTGCACGGCGCGCTGTTGCGATTCGGACTGCACGGGCCGCTCGAGATCGCGCTGTACGTGCTGCTCGCCGCCGCCGTCGCGTACGTCGGTCTGCGCCGGGCCGTGCGGTACGCGAACGACGGCCAGCTCCTCCTCGCTGTCGCCCTCACCGGCTGCGTCGCCGTCGCCGTCTCCCCGACCGCCTGGCAGCACCAGCTGCTGTGGGTGCTCCTCGCCGTCGTCGGCCGGGTCGGCAAGCGGGCCTCCGACCGCATGCTGTGGCCGGTTCTCGTCGTTCTCGCGATGACCCTGCCGGGCAAGATGCTGCTGCCCAACATGGCGACACTGGACCCCGTCCGCGACAACGCGCTGCTCATCGCCGCGCTCGCCGCTGCCTGCGCGGTGCCGTTCCTGTCGCTGACCTCGCCGTACTTCCGGCGCCCCGTCCCGACCGAGTACGCGAAGCCCGTCGACGCGCGCTGGAGGCACGTACCGCTGCTGCCGTTCTGGCGCCGGGTCCTCAGCCGCCCGAACCTGCTCCTCGAACTCCTGGTGATCCGGGTCGGCTACTCGGTCTACTCCCACATCCGCGCAGCCGCCACCGGCAGCGTCGAGGCCGCGGAGTCGCACGCCCGGCAGATCCACTCCCTCGAGGGCGCGCTCGGCCTCGACATCGAGCACTGGATCAACCACGCGGTGGTGAGGACGGAGTGGGCGGAGGCATTCTTCAACTTCTATTACACGTCGTTCCACTTCGTGATCCCGCTGGGCATCCTCGGTGTCCTCTACGTCCGCCGCCCCTCCGACTACCGGTGGGCCCGCACCTCGCTGGCTTTCGCGACCGTGCTCGCGCTGCTCGGCTTCTGGCTGTACCCGCTGGCGCCGCCACGGCTCATGCCCGGCATGGGCTTCATCGACACCGTCCACGGCCCGCAGGATCTCGCCAACCCTGACTACGGAGCGATGACGGCCGTCACGAACCAGTACGCGGCCATGCCCTCGCTGCATTTCGGCTGGTCACTGTGGTGCGGTCTGATCGTGCTCGCGCTCGCACCGAAACTGTGGATGAAGCTTCTGGCACTGCTGCACCCGCTGTTCACGGTGTGCGCGATCGTCGCCACGGCCAACCACTGGGTCCTGGACGCGGCGGGCGGCGCGGCCGTCGTCGGCGCGGGTTTCGGTCTGACCTACCTGCTGGCGGGCCGCCGCCAACTCCGGCTCCCGGCAGGCGCCGTGCCGAAGGCCCGGTCGATCAGCGAAAAGGAAGCCGAGCCCGCACGCGCGTGAGCCCCGGGGGGTGCGGAACAGTCGTTCCGCACCCCCCGGGGTGGATCGTCGCGTTCAGCCATGGTCCGACACTCGGGCGCGTTCCGCCACTTGAGAGGTGCGCGGGGCGACCTCGAACCACACGGCCTTGCCGCCCTGCGGACCCGTGTCGAGGCCCCACTTGTCGACCACCGCGTCGAGCAGCGCGAGGCCGCGTCCCGACTCGTCGTCGTCGGCCGCCACCCGCGGCACCGGCCGGCGACCGGAATCGTCCGACACCTCGACGCGTACGCCCTCCGGGTGCCGCAGGATGAGCAACCCGCAGCGCCCGCCCGGGACATGACGCACCACGTTGGCCAGCAGCTCGGTGACCGCCAGCTCGACGGAGTCGGTCAGTTCGCGCAGCTTCCACAGGGTGAGGTAGCAGCGGACGATCCGGCGGATGTGCCGGGCGGAGTGGGGGCCTGCGGTGAAACGCATACCGTACTGGGGAATGTCTTCGTTCACGGTACGAGCCTGGCCTGCGGCGACTACGCTCGGCTACCGAACGGACGCAACGTGTGCGGTGGTTTCCGGAGTTGACCGAGGGGGTCCCGTAGTGACCGACATCCGACACATCAACGCCCTGGATCCGAGCGCGTCACCGCTCGACTACTACGGCTACGAGCTGCGCAGACACCGCGAGACGGCCGGCCTGACGCAGAAGCAGCTCGGCGCGATCGTCAACTACACGGGCTCGCTGGTGGGCCAGGTGGAGACGGCGCGGAAGTTGCCGACGGCGGAGTTCACGGAGAGGGTGGATGCCGCGCTCGGCGCATCGGGTGCGCTGATCAGGCTCCTGCCGTTGGTGCTGCGGCACCAACTACCCGTGTGGTTCCAGCAATACGCGGAGCTAGAGGCCTCGGCACGCCAGATCTACACCTTCCAACCCCAGCTTGTGCACGGGCTACTGCAAACAGAGGCATACGCCAGGGCCGTCCTCGGCGTCATGACCCGCGCGGACCTTGACGAGAGGGCGGCCGCGAGATTGGCGCGTCAGCGGCTCTTGACTCAGGAGCGGGGCCCGCTGCTGTGGTTCGTCATGAGCGAGGCGGTGCTGTGTCAGCGCCTTGGCGGAACCACAGTCATGCGCGGCCAACTGGCTCATCTGTTGAACTGCCACCGAACGTCCCAGGCCAACATCCAGATCCTGCCTTTCGACGCAGGTGCCCACGCCGGATTGTCCGGCGCATTCACTGTTTTTCGCTTCGAGCGCGGCCCGGACATGGCATACACCGAGGACTACCGATCCGGCCATTCCATCGCCAACGACCCTGAGGTCCAGGAACTTTCCCTCCGCTACGCTCGCCTGCAGGCCGCTGCCCTGTCAGTCGAGGATTCGGCGGAGCTGATCCGGCAGGTGATGGAGGAACGCTATGAAGAGCGGCACGCAGTGGCGCAGGTCCAGCTACAGCGATGACAAGGGCGGGGAGTGCGTGGAGTGCGCCCCGCTCGGCGGCGCCGCCTGGCGCAAGTCGAGCCACAGCGGCAGCACCGGCGGTGAGTGCGTCGAGTGCGCGCCCACCGCCCACGCCGTCGCCGTACGCGACTCCAAGGACGTCACCCGCCCCGCGCTGCACGTCTCGCGCCCGGCCTTCGCGGCGTTCGTAGCGGCGGCGTCCCAGGGCGAGTTCTAGGCCCCTGTTCCCGGCCGGGTCGTCCGCTCGACGTGCCGGCCCCGTCCGCCGCCGAAACGCGGATGAGTGTGCTGCCCAATTGAGCAGCACACTCATCCGCGTCACTTCCGTTGGATATCTAGCAGGCCGTCGTCCCGCGAACCGCGTCGACAAGCGCCGTCGACGAAGTCGAGGAGTTCTTCATAATCGCGGTCACCTTGCCGCATCCGCCCCGCTTCTCGTACACCGGGCCTGCGTACTGGCTGAAAGTGCCCTTGTCCTCGGTGCAACCGTCAGCAATGTAGTTCGAGCACAGCTTGACTTTCATCCACTTCGCAACGCCCATGTTGTTGTCGAAGATGGAACACACCGGCTGGTCGTTGGCCGCGCCGGGCTTCGTGTAGATGAACAGGGTTCCGAACCGCCGCTCGTCCGGGAGGCGTTCGGCGTAGTAGAGCGACCAGCCGGTACCGCAGACGTTCGCAGCTGCCGCGACCGCGGCCGGTGCGTCGGCGGCGATCGCGCGCGTGGGCGCGGAGGCATCGGAAGCGATGCGCGGGGACGGTGCCGCCTGCGCGGCCGCCGGCCCGGCGGTCATGTAGAACAGCCCCAGAATCAGGCCGAATATCGCGACGATCGATGCGCCGGTCTTGCGTGTCATTCATCACTCCCACGGTTTGCTCGGAATTCTGGATTCCGAGCGTTCAGACTCCTTCAGTTCTTCCGAACTGCCCGTCGAGAGTAAATGAGAAAGTTTCGCTTCATCGGGAAAATTCACATGCGGAATTATCGGCATCGTTTTCCGGGACGCGTGTCCGGAGTGGCGTTGCGCGGGAGGCGAAGTCCGGGCGTGGGTGGGTTGGTCCCCGCCTCCCGCGGTCCGGTGCGGACCAGGGGCCCGCGGATCAACCGCGGGTGACCTGGAGCTCCTTGATCCCGTTCAGCCATGCCGAGCGCAGCCGGCGCGGGTCGCCCGTCAGGCGCAGGTCCGGCAGGGCGTCGGCTATCGCCTGGAAGATGAGGTCGATCTCCATCACGGCCAGCGACTTGCCGAGGCAGAAGTGCGGGCCGCCGCCCCCGAAGCCGAGATGCGGGTTGGGGTCGCGGGTGATGTCGAAGCGTTCCGGGGTGTTGAAGACGTCGGGGTCGTTGTTGGCGGAGGAGTAGAACAGGCCGACCCGGTCGCCCTTCTTGATGTGCGCGCCGCCCAGTTCCACGTCCTGGGTGGCCGTGCGCTGGAAGGAGACGACCGGGGTCGCCCAGCGCACGATCTCCTCGGCGGTCGTCGTGGGGCGCTCGCGCTTGTAGAGCTCCCACTGGTCGGGGTGGGTCAGGAACGCGTGCATGCCGTGGCTGATGGCGTTGCGCGTCGTCTCGTTCCCGGCCACGGCCAGCAGGATCACGAAGAAGCCGAACTCGTCGGAGGAGAGGTTCCCTTCGCCCTCCGCCGCCACCAGCTGGCTGACGATGTCCTTCGCCGGGCACTCCTTGCGGCTTGCCGCCAGGTTCATGGCGTACGAGACGATCTCCATCGCCGCCTCGGTGCCGACCTCCTCCGTGATCGCGTACTCGGGGTCGTCGTACGCGGCCATCTTGTTGGACCAGTCGAAGATCTTGGAGCGGTCCTCCTGGGGGACGCCGATGAGCTCGGCGATGGCCTGCAGGGGGAGTTCGACGGCGATGTTGGTGACGAAGTCGAAGCTGCCGTCGTCCTTCGACGCCGCGATCGCCCCCTCGACGATCGACCGGGCGCGGCGGCGCAGCGCATCCTCCAGGGAGCGCACCGCGCGCGGGGTGAATCCGCGCTGGACGATCTGGCGGACCCGGGTGTGCTCCGGCGGGTCCATGTTCAGCATGATCAGCTTCTGGACCTCGATCTGGTCACGGCTGATCGACTCGTTGAAGCGAATGACGGCCGTGTTGGTGTTCGACGAGAACAGTTCGGGGTGCGTGGAGACGTGCTTGACGTCCGCGTGCCGGGTGACGACCCAGTACCCCGCGTCGTCGAAGCCGGAGATCCCGGTCGGCTGGGTGCACCACCAGACCGGGGCGGTGCGCCGCATCTCGGCGAACTCCGGGTGCGGGACACGGGCTTGGAGAAGGTCGGGATCGGTGAAGTCGAACCCTTCGGGCAGATGGGGGCAGGACATCGGCAGCTCCGCGTTCGGGTGGGACGGTCTGACGGTCCATCAGAAGGTGTCCGAAAGGTAGTAACGAGTTCTACAAGTGGCAAGGGTCGCGGCCCCAACTGTTGCCCGGAAAGGGTGCACTGGGGGCGTGCAAGACCCTTGCGTACCGGCGGTAGCACTCATAAGACTTCTCGGAGAACTAGAACGCGTACTAGTTCACGAGTTCGGCCCCGAGGGCGCCGGGACGCCCGGAGGCCGTGCGAGGAAAGGACGAGCTCATGGCCGCGGAACCCGTCATCGTCGAAGCCGTACGCACCCCCATCGGTAAGCGGGGAGGACTCCTCGCCAACCTCCACCCCGCTTACCTGCTGGGCGAGACCTACCGCGAACTCCTCGGCCGCACCGGCATCCACGCCGACTGCGTCGAACAGATCGTCGGCGGCACCGTCACCCACGCCGGCGAGCAGTCGATGAACCCCGCGCGCACCGCCTGGCTGACCGTGGGACTGCCCTACGAGACGGCCGCGACAACCGTCGACTGCCAGTGCGGGTCGTCGCAGCAGGCGAGCCACATGGTCGCCAACATGATCGCGGCCGGAGTCATCGACATCGGCATCAGCTGCGGTGTGGAGGCCATGTCACGAGTGCCGCTCGGCAGCGGCTCCAAGCACGGCCCCGGGAAGCCGTTCCCCGACGAGTGGAACGTCGACCTGCCCAACCAGTTCGAGGCGGCCGAGCGCATAGCCCGCCGGCGCAAGCTGACGCGCGAGGACGTGGACAGGCTGGGACTGCTCTCGCAGGAGCGGGCCGCGGTCGCCTGGAGCGAGGAACGCTTCAAACGCGAGACGTTCGCCGTGCAGGTGCCGACGACCGAGGAGGAGCAGGCCGCGGGACAGGGCATGTGGCGGCTCGTCGACCGCGACGAAGGGCTGCGCGACACCTCGATGGAGGCGCTGGCAGGGCTGAAACCGGTCATGCCGACCGCCGTGCACACCGCCGGGAACTCGTCGCAGATCTCGGACGGTGCCGCCGCCCTCATGTGGGCGTCCAAGCGGATGGCGCGTGCCCTGAAACTGAAGCCGCGCGCCCGGATCGTCGCGCAGGCCCTCGTCGGGGCGGACCCGCACTTCCACCTCGACGGCCCGATCGACGCCACGCGCGCCGTGCTCGGCAAGGCAGGCATGTCGCTCAGGGACATCGACCTGGTCGAGGTCAACGAGGCGTTCGCTTCGGTCGTGCTGAGCTGGTCGCAGGTCTTCGACCAGGACCTGGACAAGGTGAACGTCAACGGCGGAGGTATCGCACTCGGCCACCCCGTGGGTGCGACGGGCGCGCGCCTGATCACCACCGCGTTGCACGAACTGGAGCGCAGGGACAAGGAGTTCGCGCTGATCACGATGTGTGCGGGCGGGGCACAGGCGACGGGGACGATCATCCAGCGGCTGTAGCCGCGGACGCCGCCGCGCAGGGGCAGGCGAAGAGACTCCGAAGCAGTCGATCGCTTCGGAGCCTCTTCGCGTGCCGGCGGGGGTCAGGTCCGGCCGGCGGTCCGGTGCCAGTGATCCTGCGCCCGTCGGCTCAGTACCAGTGGTTGTTCTGCCAGAAGTCCCAGGCGCCGCACGGGCTGCCGTAGCGCTCCTTCATGTAGTCCAGACCCCACTCGATCTGGGTCTTCGGGTTCGTCTTCCAGTCCGAGCCGGCGCTGGCCATCTTCGAACCGGGCAGGGCCTGGACCAGGCCGTACGCGCCGGACGAGGCGTTGGTCGCGGTGTGGTCCCACCGGGACTCGTGCTCCACGATCTTGCTGAAGCACTGGTACTCGCCCGCGGGCATCATCTTCTTCGCGATCTGCTGCGGAGAGGCGGTCGCGGCCGATGCCGTCGAGGTCGCCCCCATCACCGCGCCTGCCGTACCGAGCAGCACGGCGGCGCCGGCGACGACGGACTTGTGGCGGGCGGTGAAGCGGGTGATCTGCGAGCGGGACAAGGCGCTGCCTAACGTCGGGGACGGGGAGTCGCGGGCCGGGGCCGAGCAATGCCGGATGCGGGGCGTGTGTGCCCTGCGTGTGCCGGGCTCGAGGCCCTGCGGTGCCGTGCGACGAGAACAGTTGTAGCCGGGGCGGCAGGCAGGGCGCCGTGACTGGCCTCACCCCCTGCATACGACCCGAAAGGGGCAAGTGGGGCCAATGGCTCGGATGGTGTAGGGAGTCGTCTGCGCAGGTCGGAGCGGGGGCGAGGGCTCATGGCCCCGGCCGGTGCGCCTACTAGGCAGGGTCGTTTCGGGACCAAGGTCCTGTGGGCCGCGTCATGTCCTCGGCGCGCGTTCCGTGGCCTCGAAAGTGACCTGCGCCTCGAAGGCGGCACGGCGCGTGGCGCGGCGCAGCGCCTTCAGCAGCGTCCCGCCGAGGGTGAGGGTGAGGACGACGGTCAGAACGGCCCGGCCCAGGTCCCAGCCGAGCGAGGTCGCCGTGCAGTACGCGAGGAAGCGGACCAGGTTCTCGTGCACGGCCTCGCCCGGGTGGAACGAGATCCCCGACGCCAGCCCGCCGATGTACGTCCAGCCCTGCAGATTCATCACCGTGCCGTACGCGAAGGCCGCGACCGCCCCGTACGCGGCGAGCATCATCAGCTCGCCCCGGCCACGGAGCCGGTCCGGACCGGGCAGCAGACCCGCGCCCATCGTGAACCAGCCCATCGCCAGCATCTGGAACGGCATCCAGGGCCCGACCCCGCCCGTGAGCAGCGCGGACGCGGCCATCGTGACCGAGCCGAGCACGAACCCGAAACCGGGCCCGAGCACCCGGCCGCTCAGCACCATCAGGAAGAACATGGGCTCCAGACCCGCGGTGCCCGCACCCAGCGGTCTCAGCGCCGCGCCGACCGCGGCCAGCACACCGAGCATCGCCACCGCCTTGGCGTCCACGCCGGCGTCGGAGATCGTGGCGACGACGACGGCGACGAGAAGCGGCAGCAGCGCGGCGAACAGCCAGGGCGCGTCGGCGGAGTGCGCGAGCCCGGAGCTGCTGTCGGCGAGCAGCGGCCAGCCGAAGAACACCACGCCGACGGCGCTGATGAGCACGAGCGCGGCGACGGAGCGGGGGCCGAGGCGGATGGGGCGTGCCGGTGTCTGCTGCACGGGTCGGTCCGGTGCCTGCTGCGCGGGTCGGTCCGGCCGGTTCACCGGGCGGCCTCGTGCAGGGCCGCCTCGACCTGGGAGACGGTCAGCCACTTCTGCGGGGCCAGGATCTTGGCGACCTGCGGGGCGAAGGCGGGCGACGCCACGACCACGTCCGCGGTCGGACCGTCCGCGACGATCTCGCCGTCGGCGAGCACGATCACCCGGTGCGCGAGCTCGGCGGCGAGCTCCACGTCGTGGGTGGCGAGCACGAGGGAGTGCCCCTCGGCGGTGAGGCCCCTCAGCACGGCGACGAGCCGGGTCTTCGCGGCGTAGTCCAGACCGCGGGTCGGTTCGTCGAGCAGGATCAGCGGCGGACGAGCGGTCAGCACGATCGCCAGGGCGAGCGCGAGCCGCTGCCCCTCGGAGAGGTCGCGCGGGTGCGTGGCGTCGGGAACGCCGGGCAGCAGCGTCGTGACGAGCTCCCGGCAGGTGCCGGGGGCGGCCCCGGCATCCGCGTCGGCGGCCGCGCACTCGGCGGCGACCGTGTCCGCGTACAGGAGGTCCCGGGGCTCCTGGGGCACGAGCCCGACGTGCCTGATCAGCTCCTGGGGCTGCGTGCGGTGGGGTGTGTGCCCGCCGACGGTGACGGCCCCGGCCGTCGGCTCGACCATCCCCACGAGCGTGCCGAGCAGGGTCGACTTGCCGGCGCCGTTGCGCCCCATGAGGGCGACGGTCTCGCCGGGACCGACGGTGAGGTCGACGCCGCGGAGGGCATCGACGCGGGCCCGGCGGACGCCGAGGGCGCGGGTGCGGGCGATGTCTCCCGCGGCGGGCGCGGCGGCGACGGGTCCGGGGGCGCGGCGCCACGGGGCGAGCAGGCGGGGGAGCGCGCCGCCGCTGGGTGGGCCGCTGGGTGGGGCGTTTTCCCCTGTCCGCCCCTTCCCGGACCGGGGCTTTGCCCCAGACCCCGTACGGCCTTCGGCCGTGTCCTCGATCGCCGGACGGGCTGGAGTTGCCCGCAGACCGACTTCCGCCAGGCTGTCACGCAGCGCCCCCGCTCCGCGCCGCGCGTCCCGCACCGACAGTGGCAGGGGCGACCAACCCGCCAGCCGCCCGAGCGCCACCACCGGCGGGTGAACCGGCGACACCGCCATCACCGAGGCGGGGTCGCCCACCACCGGTGCCTCGCCCGGCCCCGGCAGGAGGATCACGCGGTCCGCGTACTGGACCACGCGCTCCAGGCGGTGCTCCGCCATCAGGACGGTCGTGCCCAGGTCGTGCACCAGGCGCTGGAGCACAGCCAGCACCTCCTCCGCCGCCGCGGGGTCCAGAGCGGACGTCGGCTCGTCGAGGACCAGCACCTTCGGGTGGGTCGTCAGCACGGAGCCGATCGCCACCCGCTGCTGCTGGCCCCCGGACAGCGTCGCGATCGGCCGGTCGCGCAGCGGCGCCAGCCCCAGCAGGTCCAGTGTCTCCTCCACCCGGCGGCGCATCACATCGGGTGCGAGGCCCAGCGACTCCATCCCGTACGCGAGTTCGTCCTCCACCGTGTCGGTGACGAAGTGCGCGAGCGGGTCCTGGCCCACCGTGCCCACGACATCGGCGAGTTCACGTGGCTTGTGGGTGCGGGTGTCCCGGCCGTCGACCGTCACCCGGCCCCGGAGCGTGCCGCCCGTGAAATGCGGCACCAGCCCGGAGACCGCGCCCAGCAATGTCGACTTGCCGACCCCGGACGGGCCGACGAGCAGCACCAGTTCGCCCTCGGGGACCGTCAGGTCCACGTGCTCCAGCGTCGGCGCCGCGGCGTCGCCGTACGTCACCGTCACATCGTCGAAGCGGATCACGGGGTCGACTCCTTGGTGGGGGCGGGTGCGACGAAGGCAGGGAGCAGGCCGATCAGCACGCTCAGCGCCGGCCACAGCGGCAGCGTCGGCGCGACGGGCGGTACGACGCCGGGGTGCAGCGCGGCCGGATCCAGCGTGGCGGCACGGATCATCAGCGCGGCGACCGCGACGCCCGACCCGGCCACGAGCCAGGACCGTACGCCCCAGCGGTCGGGACGGTAGCGGCTGCGGACGGAGCGCCGTCCGCCCAGCCACAGTCCGCCCGCCGCCGCGAGCAGCCCGGTGACCAGCAGGGGTATGCCGTATCCCGCCCCCTGCGCGGCGAGCAGTCCGTACGAACCGGCGGCGACGCCGAGCAGCCCGCCGAGGGTGAGCACCGCCGTCGTGCGGCGCACGGCGGGCGGCACCTGCGCAGTGCGTCCGTAGCCGCGGGCGTCCATCGACGCGGCGACCGCCACGGACCTCTCCAGCGCTCCCTCCAGGACCGGCAGCGCGATCTGGGCGACGGCCCTCACACCCCCGGTGGGGCGGCCCCGGAGCCGACGCACGGTGCGCAGCCGCAGGACGTCCGCGACCATGTTCGGCGCGAAGGTCATGGCGACGACGACGGCCACCCCGGCCTCGTACAGGGCGCCGGGCAGCGACTTGAGCAGCCGGGCGGGGTTGGCGAGCGCGTTCGCGGCACCCACGCAGATGAGCAGGGTCGCGAGTTTGGCCCCGTCGTACAGGGCGAACAGCAGCTGCTCGCCGGTGACGCGGCCGCCGATCCGGATGCCGTCGGCCCAGTCGGGCATGGGGACTTCGGGGAGGGTGAACAGCAGGTGCGTACCGGGGATGGGGGAGCCGAGGGCGACGGAGAACACGATCCGGATCGCGATCACGAACAGCCCCAGCTTGACGAACGCACCGTAGGAACGGGCCCAGGGCGCGTCGGTGCGGCGGGCGGCGACGACGTATCCGGCGACACCGACGAGCAGCCCGAGGAGCAGGGGGTTGGTCGTCCGCGAGGCGGCGACCGCGAGCCCGAGGGCCCAGAGCCACCAGGCCCCGGCGTGCAGGGAGTTGCTGCGGGAGGCGGCGGGCGCGCGGAGCGCGTCGAGCCGGGCGCGGGCGCGCCCGGCCCGTATCGTCGGCGGGGCCGGCGCCGGCCCGGCGTCCTCCGGGGCACGCGGCGTCATCGGCGGTGGCGGCGGGACTGCCAGAGCGCCGCCGCGGCCAGTGCCAGGACCGCCGCGATGCCCGCGTACACACCCACAGACGGGCCGCCGTCCCGGGCGGCCTCTCCGGCCGTGGGCGTGGCGGTGGCCGGCCCCGACTCCGGCGGCTCGGCGTCCGCGACCTGCTCGCCGCAGCCCGACTCCGGGTAGCCCGAGATCGCGCACAACAGCGCCTCGCTGTTGTAGCGCAGCGGCTTCGCCACCTGCGCCAGAGCTTCCGCCGTCGTCGCCGCCCGGGCGACCCGCGCGCACGCGGTCCGGGGCGCGGGAGGGGTCTCGCCCTTCGGCGCGTCCGCCGCCGTGCCGAAGTCGACGACGAGCGCCACCCGCTTCGTGCCGTCCTTCGCCGGGGTCCCGGCGCAGATCTCGGCGAAGTCCGGCGCGGTGCGCGGCTGTGCGGAGTCCCCGCTGTCCTCGCTCACCGAGAAGCGGAAGCCGTTCACGGACCCGTCCTCGGGGCGCGCGGTGGCCGGGCCCTCGGTGGCGTACGTCCACTTCTCGCCGCTGCTCTGCCAGAACGACCAGTAGCGGTAGCCGGCCGCCTGCGCCGGCGCCGAGCCCAGCACGGCGAGCAGCGCGGCGAGCCCGAGCAGGACGAGAACGCGGGGGGTCCGGGGAGTGCGCATCAGCCCTGCGACTTCCGGCGGCCGCTGAACAGGAAACCGACACCGATCGCGGCCACGAAGAACACGCCCACGATCCACCACGTCGACATCGACGACGAGTCCTTCTTTGCCTGCTTGTCCTTCGACGTGCCGGAGTCGGCGGCCGTCGGCGCAGGGCCCGTGGCGTTCAGGCCCGCCACCAGGTCCGTGGAGCCGAACGCCTTCGGGTCGCTGCCCGTCGCATGCGCGGCGAAGATCAGCTGGGCGTAGGCGGCAGGGCCGTTCTCCTTCGCCCACGCGGCCGCGTTCTGCTGCAGCCAGCCCAGCGGCTTCTTCGTCTGCTCGGTCATGCCCTGCGCGGACAGCGCGACGACGGCGTCCGCCGTGTTGCCGAAGTCAGGCTTGGGGGCGGTGTCCTCGGCGCCCGGCATCGGGGCCGTGTCGAAGTGACCCGTCTTCGCGAGGCCGTTCGTGAGGTACGCGGCGCCGTTGTGCGCCGCGTCCCCGACGTTCTCGCCCTTCTCGCACGCCGGGCCCTCGGCGTCCTTCGTGCCGGCGGTGGTCACCATGCCCTTGCCGTTCGCGGCGAGTACGGCGGCCGCGGTGGAGTCGGCGAGGATGCCGGGGGACTTGGTCTGGTAGACGAACGCGCCACCGTCCTTGCCGCCGCACGGCTTCGCGAACGTCAGCAGCGTGTCGAACGGCGACTTGCCGCTCTTGGACGTCACCTCGGCCGGCTTCTGGCCGGCGGCCTGCAGCGCGCCGATGACGACCGAGGTGGAGTTCGCGTCGCTCGCGCCGCCCGGGTTGTAGCCCCAGCCGCCGTCGTCGTTCTGCACCGACCGCAGCCAGTCGGTCGTTTTCTTCACGACGTCGTCCTTGCCGCCCAGCGCGGCGAGCGCCTGTACGGCCGCCGCGCTCGCGTTGGTGTCGAGCGGCAGCTTCGCGTCGCACGGCTTCGCGGGGTCGGCGCGGTACGAGGCGAACCCGCCGCTCGCGCACTGCTGCCCGGTGAGGAAGTCGACGGCCTTGTCGGCGGGCCGGTAGCCGACGGTGTCCTGGGCGAGCAGCGCCAGGGACTGCCGCCACACACCGTCGTACGTCGGGTCGGTCGTGCCGTACAGGCCCGAGGGCAGCGCGGCGGACGGCGTCGGGGACGGAGCGGCGACGGCTGCGGGTGCGGCGGTCAGCCCGAGCGCGACGGAGGCGATGAGTGCTGCGGCGCTGCGGCGGACGGGGGTCATGACGTGGGTGCCTCTCCTGCGGGCCGGGATCCGGGCACGCTTCGGGCACCTGGGCTCCGGCTCCGTATGCCTCGACGGTGCCGGTCACCGGCGGGGTGCCGGTGACACGAGCCGGTCACGACCGCGTGCGGGGCATTCCGACTCGCCGCTTCTGAGGCGGCTCACGGTTGCGGGTCAGTGCCGGATTCCCACCGGCTTCCCCCCGTACGGGCATGGACGACGCGCTCACTCTACCGGCCGGTCACCGGCCTGCGGGGGGTCGCTCGCGTCACACCGCCGCGTAGAGCGTCGGCGTGCTCCCCGCCACCACCTCCGCACGCCCCAGCTTCACCAGCCGCCGCAGATGGGCCTCCGCCTCCGAGACGGCGATGGTGCGCGAGCCGTACGGGATCTCGGCCCACGGACGGTTCCACTCCATCCGCTCGGCGACCTGCCAGGGGGTGAACGGACGGGTCAGAAGGGCGAGCAGGCCGCTCAGTCTCGCCTCGTGGTGGGCGAGCAGTTCCCGCACGCGGTCCGTCGCGCCGGTGAAGGCGTACTGGTGGGCGGGGAGGACCTCGGCGGGGGCGAGGCGGCCGATGCGTTCCAGGGAGTCGAGGTAGTCGCCGAGGGGGTCGGTGACCGTGTCGTCGTCGGGGTCCTCGTACAGGCCGATGTGCGGGGTGATGGCGGGCAGCAGGTGATCGCCGGAGAAGAGGCGGCCGTTGCCGGGGCGCCGGGTGGGGTGGTTTTCCTCGAGGTGCAGACAGACATGGCCGGGGGTGTGGCCGGGCGTCCACACCGCGCGCAGCCGACGGCCCGCGAGGTCGAGCAGTTCGCCGGGGACGATCTCCCAATCCGGCAGCGCCGCGCGCAGTCCGGGGAGGCCTCCGCCGCCGCCCGCGGCACGCATGGCGCGCAGCGGAGCGGTGTGCTCGGCGGGTGCGCCGGCGCGGTCCAG
The DNA here is from genome assembly GCF_056436245.1 of Streptomyces sp. NPDC043812. NCBI lineage: Bacteria > Bacillati > Actinomycetota > Actinomycetes > Kitasatosporales > Streptomycetaceae > Streptomyces > Streptomyces sp. NPDC043812. The sequence goes on along the minus strand of NZ_JBWKCY010000018.1, from coordinate 18,138 downwards.
TTTGTCGGTGAGGTAGTCGAGCCACAGTCCCGGTTCGGCCTCGCGGGTGCGGCGGACGACGGTGGCGTCGGCTGCGTGCATCGCGATCCAGGCGCCGGACGCCTCGCGGACGCGTCCCGACAGGCCGTGGTGGTCGGGGTGGTGGTGGGTGATGACCACACCGTGGATCTCGGCGGGTGAGGTGCCGCAGGCCGCGAGGCCGGCGGCGAGGGTGTCCCAGGAGTGGGGGTCGTCCCAGCCGGTGTCGACGAGGACCGGGCCGCGGTCGGTGTCGAGGAGGTGGACCAGGGTGTGGCCGAGGGGGTTGTCGGGGATGGGTACGCGGATGGACCGTACGCCGCCGCCGTGATCGGTCACCTGGTTCATGGAGGGCTCCACTCTCTTCGACAGCAGAGCTCATGTAACTAGAACTCGTTGCAATAGTCGACAGGCCCGTACCCTCGCTTCGCTGATCACCGCGTCCCTCGTTCGGCTGATGTGCCGTCCGAGAGCCCTGAAGAGATCTTGCACAGCCATAACTTGGACCCCAACAGGCTCACTGGGATGGTCACCGGTTCGCAGTGGTGGTTTCCTCTTCCCCGAGCTGCGCGATCGGCTTACGCACGGTACATGCACGCGATACAGTCAGATACCGCTTCGTCAGGAGACCGTTGATGAGCGGTATTTGGCCAACTCGGGCGAAGAACAAGCAACGTTCAGCCCCAAATGGAACGGGACCGATGACCTCCACCAACCTTGAAGAGTTCCGAGTCAAGTTCCGGCTCGATGAGCTCACTATTCACTCAACAGAACACTGGACATGGTCCGTCCGTCCGGTTCATTCCACGCTGGGCTCGGGAATCCTGTCCCTCAACCGGTATGCGGACAGCTTCGCGGCCATCACGCCGGAGGAGGGCGCTGACCTTGCGGTCATGACGCGTCACATCGACTCGAAGCTGAAGAGTGTATTCGGCCCGCAGAAGATGAACTACATCATGCTGATGATGGTGGACAGTCATCTTCACTTCCATGTGCTGCCTCGATACGCAGCTGAGCAGCAGTTCGCCAGCGTGAGCTGGGTGGATTCGGGTTGGCCTACCCCTCCCGTGCTGAACGACAATGCGCACCTGGCCGAGTCGCCGACACTCGCCGAAGTCCGGGACGCACTCAAGTAGCCAACAGGAGGCTGACGTGAGGATCCGTGAAATCCTTCCCGGCGATCCGGCGCAAGAGTTTCTGATTCCTCACCTGGAGGGGACGGAACGGGTACTTCGCTCAGCACTCCGAAAGCTTGACCCCCATGCGGAATGTGAAATCACGGCTGCAGCCGATCTGTGTGTTCCGCACGATGTGATCAGAATTGCAGGGGGATTTGCGACAGGCTGCCTGGTGGATTGGCAGTGCGCCGTGCCAATCATTCCAGTCGATGCGACGGTGAACATCGACACTTCCTCCATCTTTTGGCTTTCGGGTGATCCCACGGAGAGATGGAGCGCGCGGCGCTTCGACGAGTTGCGGGCGACTATCGATCAGTTCAGCAGCTATGAATGGAATTTCCACAAGGGAAATCATTTCATAGCCGGCGTCGTGCGGGAATCCGATGGGTGTCATGGCATCGTGATCCACAGTAATGAGAAGGAGTTCAAGTACCAGTACAACGGCTTGATGCCCGTGCCGGGGAATTGGTATATGGACGACGTTGTGGTGCACGAAGAGGATGGTAAGTACGTCAGGTTGCTGGTGGGCTCCAAGGCTACGCTCTTTGCGCAGATAGCACTCGACCTGGAGCCTTACAACATCAACAGGCACCGGTTTTTGGCCGCATTGCTCACAGAGGGTGGTGTGCAGATTCAGGATGAATATCACAAGCAGCACTACTACATGCCGTCCATGACGTCTGTGGCGATCGGGTGCTATTTATGTCAGCCGGGTGAGGTGGTCCCCGTGTTCAGTAGACCGGGCGCCGACATCCATCTGTTTGAATGCCATGCGGGCGGCGAGAACGAGGTGACCCGACTCGACGGCGACAACTCCCTCATTGTCCCGCACGGGTGGGGGAAAACCTTCGCGAAGGAACTCACCGTCTCGCGCCGAGACAGTTGCCTGGAAGTGAACGGCTTGGAGTTCGAGATCGCTCCGCTGGTCACTTTGGGCGTTCATCCGGACTTGGTTGTCCGTTCCTTCTCGGAGGAACCGGGTGACCCTCTCAGCCTGTACGCCAGGATGCGTGAGCACACTCCCGGAAGAGTTGTGGACAGGTTGCGTCAGGTAAGTTCCTATTCCAAGGCCGGCTACGTCCGGCATCGCACGGTGACGGGTTGATGAAACCAACCGGAGGCGACCGGACCGTCTTTCTGGTCCGGCACGGCCAGACCACGTACAACGCAAGTGGCGTCTATCAAGGGGCGTCCGACCTCCCTGCGCTGAGTACGCAGGGAAGGCAACAGGCGAAAGAACTTGCCGAGTATCTGGCCGGTGCGCCCATCGGCTGGATACTGAGCAGTCCGTTGCTCCGGGCCCGCGAAACACTCGACCTGATGCTGCGGAGTCCCGGTTTCGAGGGTGTGACTTCTGGAATCGATGAAAGGCTCGTCGAAACTTCCATCCCGGAATGGGACGGGAGGGCGAAGAGTGAGATCGCCGCTACAGATCCCTCGCAGCTGACGACATGGCGAGAAAATCCCCATGACTTCATTTCCGCTTCAGGAGATTCTCCTCTTGCCGATGCTCTCGAAAGGACCCGCGGGCTCCTTGCCACTCTCCGAGAGGGAAGTGGATCGGGACGCCTCGTAATTGGTCACGATCATGTGAACAGATGCCTTCTGACATCCCTCATGGGACTGCCGGCGGATCGGCACGGTCTGTTTCCTCAAAAAAACGCCGCCGTTTCGGTGCTGTCTGCTGCGGAGGGCGATCGTGATTTTTGTCTGAAGGCGGGCAATGTCGGTCCGTCATCGTTTGCGGCCCTGGCGGCCGATGCGACGTACCCGCGGATCATCCTGTTGAGACACGGAACGACCGATGCCAATCGAAACAGAATCTACCAGGGAAGCTGTATCGATCTTCCGCTTGATGCCCGCGGAAGGAGTCAAGCAGCCCTGGTGGGGAAGTCCATCGCTGCTGTGGTGCCCAGCGTGGTCATCTCCAGCCGCCTGCGCAGGGCCCGGCAGACGGTTGAGTCCCTGAACCTGGGGCGCAGTGTTCCGCATGTGGTGGACAGTCGGCTGAACGAGTACGACTACGGACACTGGACCGGGCTGTCCGCGTCGGAAGTCCTCAGGAATTTTCCCGGCGAACTCGCCGACTGGGAGCGACTGCGCAGCGAACAGCCCATCAAGGGCGGTGAATCGCTGACACAACTCGACGAGCGGGTCCGCGGTGCTGTCCAAGCGGCGTGGAAAGAGGCAAAGGGGGGCAGGACGGTCCTCTTGGTGGCGCATGACGTTGTCATCAGAACGGCGATCGCCCAATCCCTTGGCCTGGGGGTCGGTCGATCCTGGCAGTTTCCCATCACGAACGGAGCAGTGTCGGAACTGGCCTTGACTTCCGGCGGAAGAATTCTCCTTAAGGTTCACAATATGCTGCCGGGAAGGTTGAGCGATCGACATGATAACGACTTCCTATGAGCGGCAGCGTAATCTGAACACGACGATCATGCTTCTGGTCGTGTTCATAGCCGTGCAGGCTCACCAGATATTTCCGGGGCTGGAGAAGAATATCTGGGTCAATCTGGTGATCGTTGTCACCTCCAAGGGACTCTATGAGATTCTCATAAAGCTGATCTACCGTTTCATCAATTCCAGTGAGATGCTTCTTCGCCTGTACTGGGGGCCGCTGTTCCTTCGCGGGTGCTGGTCCTACGAGTACACGCTGAATGGTGACACCTATTTCGGTGTGTGGGAATTCGATCAGAACACCTGGGATTTTCAGGTGATTGGGAACGGCCTGAGCCCCGACTTCCATAGTCGAACGATCGTGAGGTCGGTCAGTCCGCTCATTCCTGAGCAAGGGGGATACTTCGTGCTCAATCGCAGAAATGAGCTGTCGAACGACAACGCTCTGGTTTTCTCGAAGACAACCCTTCTGTTGAACAAGCCGCGCAGGTCCTGGCATCTCGTGATGACGATGAGAGCCACGACAGAGGTGTACGGCGGGCCGTCGGACCGTCAACTGCATGCGAATGTAGTCTTCTTGCGACACCCCAAGGCGGAAAGCATCGAAGAGGTCATCGACTACCTGCGTGAAAAGTACGGCACCGCTGCGTGAAGATCGTCCCGTAGCGCCCCCGGCCAGGCGCGGATGGTGGCTTCCTGGGCTCCACGAGCATGACTATTGCCCTCCAGGGCGGCAACTGATATCAGTTCTGACACTGTGTCAGATAGTGTGCCCCGGCGGGAGGCGGCAGTCGTGACCGAGCTCCAGGAACACGGACAACTGTTCATCGGCGGCCGGTTGGCCGATCCCATCGGGGACGGGACGATCCAGGTGATCTCCCCCCACACCGAAGAGGTCATCGGCCGCGTCCCGCACGCCTCGCGCGCGGACGTCGACCGGGCGGTCACCGCCGCCTGCCACGCCTTCGACGAAGGCCCCTGGCCCCGGATGACCCTCGACGAACGGATCGAGGTCGTCGGCCGGATCAAGGACGCCATCGCCGTACGGCACGAGGAGATCGCCCGCTGCATCAGCGCGCAGAACGGCTCCCCCTACTCCTGGAGCGTCCTCGCCCAGGCCCTGGGCGCGATGATGGTGTGGGACGCGGCGATCACCGTCGCCCGCGGCTACGCGTACGAGGAGCGCCGCGACGGCGTCCTCGGCCCGGTCCTGGTGCGCCGCGAGCCCGTCGGCGTGGTGGCGGCCGTCGTCCCCTGGAACGTCCCGCAGTTCACCGCGGCCGCCAAGCTCGGACCCGCGCTGCTCGCGGGCTGCACCGTGGTGCTCAAGCCGTCGCCGGAGTCGCCGCTCGACGCGTACATCCTCGGTGAGATCGCCCAGGAGGCCGGACTGCCCGAGGGTGTGCTGTCGATCCTTCCGGCGGACCGCGAGGTCAGCGAGTACCTGGTCGGCCACCCCGGCATCGACAAGGTGTCGTTCACCGGATCGGTCGCGGCGGGCAAGCGGGTCATGGAGGTCGCGGCCCGCAATCTCACGCGCGTCACCCTGGAGTTGGGCGGCAAGTCGGCGGCCGTGATCCTGCCCGACGCGGACCTCGCGGGCGCCGTCGCCGGCATCGTCCCCGCGGCGTGGATGAACAACGGACAGGCGTGTGTGGCCCAGACCCGTATCCTCGCGCCGCGCAGCCGCTACGACGAGATCGCAGAGGCGTTCGCCGCCGCGGCCTCCGCCCTCGTCGTCGGCGATCCTCTCGACGCCGCGACCCAGGTCGGCCCGCTGGTGGCCGCCCGCCAGCAGCGGCGCTCGCTCGACTACATCCGCATCGGCCAGGAGGAGGGCGCCAAGATCCTCAGCGGCGGCGGCCGTCCGGCGGGCCTGGACCGCGGCTGGTACGTCGAGCCGACCCTCTTCGGCGGCGTCGACAACGCGATGCGCATCGCCCGCGAGGAGATCTTCGGCCCGGTGATCTGCCTGCTGCCCTACGGCGACGAGGAGGAGGCGGCTGCGATCGCGAACGACTCCGACTACGGGCTCAGCGGCAGCGTGTGGACCGCGGACGTCGAGCACGGCATCGACTTCGCGCGCCGCATCCGGACGGGCACGTACAACGTCAACACCTTCAGCCTCGACATGCTCGGGCCCTTCGGCGGCTACAAGAACTCCGGCCTGGGGCGGGAGTTCGGGCCCGAGGGGTTCGGCGAGTACCTGGAGCACAAGATGATCCATCTGCCCGCCGGCTGGGAGGGGACGAACTGATGGGCGACCGCTGGCACGTCGAGGTGGACCGGGGCGTCTGCATCGGCTCGGGCATGTGCGTGGGCCATGCGCCTGACGGCTTCCGGCTGGACACCGCCCGGCAGTCGCACCCGCGCGCGGAGGACACCGACGCGAACGAGCAGATCCTGGCGGCGGCGGAGAACTGCCCGGTGGAGGCGATCAGCGTCACGCTGCTGGAGGGCGGGGAGGCCGTCTTCCCGCCGGAGGACTGAGCCGGGATTAGCCGCTGCGAAGGGTGATGCGAACTTCCGTGCAAGACTTCCTCCTTGATCGCGCGGGCAACAGGCCCGTGTGTACGCGGGATTGGGAGACTTGTGCACAAGGCGAAGTGGGCGGCCGCGGCTGCCGGTGTGGTGCTTGTGGTGGCCGGCTGCGGCAGCGAGGGCGGCTCGGAGGAGAACAAGGGCGGCGCATCGGTCACATCGTCCGAGGCGCCCGCGGAGGCGGGCGGGAGCCTGGACGCCGCGGCGGTGACGAAGGAGATCACGGCCGCGGCCACGGGCGCGGGCTTCACCGAGAAGGCTTCGGAGGACGACGTGCCGCCGACCCTCAAGGACTGCATGGTCTCGTGGCAGGCCGACGACAAGAAGGCCGCCGACGCGAAGAAGTCCTACGACGACACGGTCGCGACCCTGACCAAGGGTGGTTGGAAGGAATCGCAGAACTTCGAGCAGAAGATGTCGGTCATCAAGTCGGTGGACAAGAGCGGCTGGACGGTGAAGGCGAACTACTCGGGCAGCCCGGAGACGTTCCTGATGATCACGTTCGTCGGGGTGGACAACGGTCCGGAGTGCGCGAAGCTCTTCCAGGAGGACCTGGAAAAGAACAAGCAGTCCTAGGTCCCGCGCCCGGACAGGGCCTAGGACTTGCCCGGTCGGCCCCTGCCCGCACCCCGGGCCGGGGCGCGCCCGGCGGCCGCCGGGACCGTCAGGTCGATCAGCCGGCACACCGTCTCGATGTCGATCTTCACCTGGGCGATCGAGGCCCGCCCCGACAGCCAGGTGATCAGCGCCGAGTGCCATGTGTGCTCGATCACCCGCACCGCCGACAACTGCTCCGGCGTCGGGTTGTCCAGCTCCATCGCGTCCAGGATGATCGCCGTCGTCTGGCGGGAGACCGTGTCCACCTCGGGGCTCACGCTGCGGTCCGCGAACGTCAGCGCCCGCACCATCGCGTCCGCGAGATGCGGCTCCCGCTGCAGCGCCCGGAACGCCCGCATCAATGTCTCGGCGACCCGGTCCGCCGCGTCCTCGCCGGCGGGCGGGCGCTTGCGCAGCGTGGTGTGCAGATGCTGGAGCTGGTCCTGCATCGTGGCCACCAGCAGATGGATCTTGGAGGGGAAGTAGCGGTAGAGCGTGCCGAGGGCGACACCGGCCGCCTCCGCGACCTCGCGCATCTGCACCGCGTCGAAGCCGCCCCTGCTCGCCAACTGGGCGCTGGCGTGCAGGATGCGACGGCGGCGCGCCTCCTGGCGTTCGGTCAGGGGCGGCGACGCAGGCACCCCCGGCTTGGCTTCCGCTGTCATATGTCCCGTTCCATGGTCATGCGGCGCACGCGGCCGGACCGCTCGTCACGGCAGGGCGCCCGCCGTGGCGCGAATCACCTGATCCGCCGGTCACACTTGCGCTACCTGCCGGTAGATTCGAAGCTCCTTGAACGATCAAGTCTGAAACTTGTTCTAGATTAGCGCGACCGATTACGCTCCGGCGAAACGCAGTGAGAAGGGGGCCGTGGGTGACCGCAGAGGCCATAGAGATCGGCCCCCGTGCGGGTGTGTCCGGCGACGGCGACTCCCCCCTGCGCATCGCGCTCCTGACCTACAAGGGCAATCCGTTCTGCGGTGGCCAGGGCGTCTACGTCCGTCATCTGTCGCGGGAACTGGCCCGCCTCGGCCACAGCGTCGAGGTCATAGGCGCCCAGCCCTATCCGGTCCTCGACGAGGGCGTGCCGCTGACCGAACTGCCCAGTCTCGACCTGTACCGCAGCCCCGACCCGTTCCGCACCCCCAAGCGTGACGAGTACCGCGACTGGACGGACGCCCTCGAGGTCGCGACCATGTGGACCGGTGGCTTCCCCGAGCCGCTGACCTTCTCGCTGCGCGCCCGCCGTCACCTCCGGGCCAGGCGCGGCGAGTTCGACGTCGTCCACGACAATCAGACCCTCGGCTACGGGCTCCTCGGCGACCTCGGCGCACCCCTCGTCACCACCATCCACCACCCGATCACCGTCGACCGGCAGCTCGACCTCGACGCCGCCGCCGACTGGAAGCGCCGCGCCTCCGTACGCCGCTGGTACGGCTTCACCCGCATGCAGAAGCGCGTCGCCCGCCGGCTGCCGTCCGTGCTCACCGTCTCTGGCTCCTCGCAGCAGGAGATCATCGACCACCTCGGTGTACGGCACGACCGCATCCATGTCGTCCACATCGGCGCCGACACCGACCTCTTCTCGCCCGACCCGGCGGTCGCCGAGGTTCCCGGCCGGATCGTCACCACGTCCAGCGCCGACGTCCCGCTCAAGGGCCTCGTGCACCTCGTCGAGGCGCTCGCCAAACTGCGCACCGAGAACCCCGACGCCCATCTCGTCGTCGTCGGCAAGCGTGCCGAGGACGGACCGGTCGCCCGGCTCATCGAGCGCTACGACCTCCAGGGCGCCGTCGAGTTCGTCAAGGGCATCTCCGACGCCGAACTGGTCGACCTGGTCCGCAGCGCCCAGATCGCCTGTGTTCCGTCGCTGTACGAGGGCTTCTCGCTGCCCGCCGCCGAGGCCATGGCCACCGGTACCCCGCTCGTCGCCACCACCGGCGGCGCGATCCCCGAGGTCGCGGGCACCGACGGCGATACATGTCTCGCCGTACCGCCCGGCGACGCCGAGGCGCTCGCCGCCGCCCTGCGGACCCTGCTCGGCGACCCGGACCTGCGCGCCCGGCTCGGCGCCGCGGGCCGAGCCCGGGTGCTCGCCCGCTTCACCTGGAAGCAGGCGGCGATCGGCACGGCCGAGCGCTATCGCGAGGCGATCGCCGCGTCGGCCGCTTCTGTACGCACCTCCTGAACCACCCGCACCTCCTTGTTCCGCCCTCAGGAAGGCAGACCCCCGTGCTGACCGTCGACTTCTCCCGCTTCCCGCTCGCACCGGGCGACCGCGTGCTCGACCTGGGCTGCGGCGCAGGCCGGCACGCGTTCGAGTGTTACCGGCGCGGCGCGCAGGTCGTGGCCCTGGACCAGAACGGCGAGGAGATCCGCGAGGTCGCCAAATGGTTCGCCGCGATGAAGGAGGCGGGCGAGGCGCCCGAGGGTGCGACGGCCACCGCGATGGAGGGTGACGCGCTCAACCTGCCGTTCCCCGACGAGTCCTTCGACGTCGTGATCATCTCCGAGGTGATGGAACACATCCCCGACGACAAGGGCGTGCTCGCCGAGATGGTCCGTGTCCTGCGGCCCGGCGGCAGGATCGCCGTCACCGTTCCGCGCTACGGCCCCGAGAAGATCTGCTGGGCACTCAGCGACGCGTACCACGAGGTCGAGGGCGGCCACATCCGCATCTACAAGGCGGACGAACTGCTCGGCAAGATGAAGCAGGCGGGCCTCAAGCCGTACGGCACCCACCACGCGCACGGGCTGCACTCGCCGTACTGGTGGCTCAAGTGCGCCTTCGGCGTCGACAACGACAAGGCGCTGCCGGTGAAGGCGTACCACAAGCTGCTGGTCTGGGACATCATGAAGAAGCCGCTGGCGACGAGGGTCGCCGAGCAGGCGCTGAACCCGCTGATCGGCAAGAGCTTCGTGGCGTACGCGACCAAGCCGCACCTGCCCGCGAGCGCCGTCAAGTGAGCCTGTCGCGCCGGACCGAACACCTCGTCCTGCCCGGGGTGCTCACCGCCGAGCAGGCCACCGAGACCGTCGCAGGCATTCTCGCCGCCCAGCGCGAGGACGGTGCGATCCCGTGGTTCCGGGGCCACCACCTCGACCCGTGGGACCACACCGAGGCTGCGATGGCGCTCGACGCGGCGGGCGAACACGAGGCCGCGGAACGCGCCTACGACTGGCTGGCCCGCCACCAGAACGCCGACGGATCCTGGTACGCCGCCTACCACGACGGCGACGCCGACGCGGTCACGGACCGGGGCCGCGAGTCCAACTTCTGCGCCTACCTGGCGGTCGGCGTCTGGCACCACTACCTGACCACCGGCGACGAGGCGTTCCTCGACCGCATGTGGTCGTCGGTCCACACGGCCGTCGAGTTCGTGCTCGGGCTGCAGCAGCCGGGCGGCCAGATCGGCTGGAAGCGCGAGCCGGACGGCACGCCGGTGAACGACGCGCTGCTGACCGGCAGTTCGTCGATCCACCACGCGCTGCGCTGCGCGCTGGCGATCGCGGACGAACGGGACGAACCCCAGCCGGACTGGGAACTCGCGGCGGGCGCCCTCGCCCACGCCATCCGCCACCATCCCGAGCGCTTCCTCGACAAGGACCGGTACTCGATGGACTGGTACTACCCGGTGCTGGGCGGCGCGCTGACGGGTGCGGAGGCGAAGTCCCGCATCGAGTCCCGCTGGGACGAATTCGTGGTCCCGGGGCTCGGCGTGCGCTGCGTGCTGCCGAACCCGTGGGTGACGGGCGGCGAGAGCTGCGAACTGGCGCTCGCCCTCTGGGCGATGGGGGAGTCCGACCGCGCACTGGAGATCCTCCAGTCCATCCAGCATCTGCGCGCCGAGGGCGGCATGTACTGGACGGGCTACGTCTTCGAGGGCAACCGGGCGATGTGGCCGGAGGAACTGACGACGTGGACGGCGGGCTCCCTGCTCCTTGCGGTCGCGGCGCTGGGAGGCGACGAGGCGACCACGGCGGTGTTCGGGGGCGAGCGCCTGCCGCGAGGGCTGGCGCCTGAGGGGTGCTGCGGGTCGCTGTAGCGGGCCGTCCGGGGGCCCTGCCCCCGGACGGGACGGCGCGGACGCGTCAGTGCCTGCGCAGCTGGCCCGCCACCCCGTGGCCCACGAACAGGTACACCACGGCCGCCAAGCCGTAGCCGGCCACCACCCTCGCCCATTCCTTGTCGAAGGTGAACAGGTCGTGCGACCAGCCCGCCAGCCAGCGGGCCGTTTCGCGGACGAACTCCACCAGGTCGTTCGCCCGGTTCGCGTCGAGCAGGTACATCAGGATCCACAGGCCGATGATGAAGGCCATGACGTCCGCGACGACGACGACGATTCTCGCCGCGGTTGTGGTCGTGCTTGCGCGTGTTGTCATGGCCATCGTCTTGCCGCTTGTGCGCCTGTGAAACCCGTTCGGGTGAATCCCGGTCGCCGGCCGGACGCCCCGGGGAGAGGCTCGAAGGCAGTCTGCCCCGGAGGTCTGGAGGCCCCGCAGTGTCCTGTTCCGCATCCGGTCCTGCGTCCGGTCCCGTGGGTCGCGCCCTCCTCGCATTCCTCTTGTGCTGCGCGCTGCTCACCGGCGCTGTCGCCTGCGGCGGGGACGACGACACCACCGCAGCCGCCACGCCCACCGGCACAGCGAGCACCGAGAAGCAGAAGTTCGCCAAGACCCGGTTCATCGCCAACGCAGGGCTCGCCGCCGGGGCGACGTACCAGTGGATCGTGAAGCCCTACCGGGAGGGCAAGTTCAAGAAGGGGGCCGAGGGCCGTACGTTCGCCCTCGTCAAGGCAGGTCTGGCGGGCACCTTCGCCTACAACCGGCTCAAGGCCGCCACCGAGAACGCCAAGGGCGACCCGCTTCTCTCCAAGGCGGTCGCGCCGCTCACCGCCGGCATCGAGCAGCTCAAGGACCTCGGCACCAAGCTGCGCGACGGAAAGGCGGGCGAGGCCGACGTCTCGTCGTTCGAGTCCGTCATTCAGGGAGTCAAGGACGCCGGCGAGAGCGCGGGCGCACCCGTCACCGACAAGGTGCCGTCCGTGTCCCAACTCGGCGGCTGATGCTATGCGTTCAGTTCCGCGAGCACCCGCAGCGTGTGCGGATCCGGAGCCGTCACCAGCAGGTCCGTGACAGGGCCCGAGCGCCACAGGTCCAGCCGTTCCGCGATCCGTTCCCGCGGCCCGACGAGGGATATCTCGTCCGCGAACGCGTCCGGGACGGCCAGCACCGCCTCGTCACGGCGGCCCGCCAGGAACAGTTCCTGGATCCTGCGGGCCTCCTCCCCGAACCCCATCCGCGCCATCAGGTCCGCGTGGAAGTTCCGGGCCGCGTGCCCCATGCCGCCGATGTAGAAGCCGAGCATCGCCTTGACGGGCAGCAGGCCCTCGGCGATGTCGTCGCAGACGACGGCCCGTGCCATCGGCGCGATCATGAAATCCTTCGGCAGATCGGCGAGCGACGCCTCGTAGACGTCCGTACGCATCGGTGACCAGTACAGCGGCAGCCACCCGTCGGCGATACGTGTCGTCTGGGCGATGTTCTTCGGCCCCTCCGCGCCCAGCAGCAACGGCAGATCCGCGCGCAGCGGATGCGTGATCGCCTTCAGGGGCTTCCCGGTGCCGGTGCCGTCGGCCCCCGCGTACGGATGGGAGTGGAACCGCCCCGCCAGTTCCACAGGCCGTTCACGGGCGAGGACTTGGCGGATGACGTCCACGTACTCGCGTGTCGCCGTGAGCGGACTGCTCGGGAACGGGCGGCCGTACCAGCCCTCCACCACCTGCGGCCCGGACAGTCCGAGGCCCAGCATCATCCGCCCGCCGGACAGATGGTCGAGGGTCAGCGCGTGCATCGCGGTGGCCGTCGGCGTGCGGGCGGCCATCTGTACGACGGCCGTGCCCAGCCGGATGCGGGAGGTGTGTGCGGCGATCCAGGTGAGCGGGGTGAACGCGTCGGACCCCCAGGCCTCGGCAGTCCACACCGAGTCGTAGCCGAACCGTTCGGCCTCCTGGGCCAGTTCGAGATGGGCGGGGTCGGGGCCGCGGCCCCAGTAGCCGAGGGCGAGTCCGAGTCGCATGCCGGTCCTTCCCCGTGCGGTCTTCTGACGGTGCGTCAGGGTACGGCAGCGGCCCCCCGCCCGGAAGGGCGAGGGGCCGCGGAGACCTGCGGGGGCGTCAGCCGCGCTGGATACCGGAGGTGTCCTGCAGGACACCACGACGGCCGTCCTGCGTCTGGGCCACCAGGCCCGGACCGCGCTGCTCGACCGCGAGGTACCAGGTGCCGGGCGCGAGCTCGGCGATCGGCGCGGGCGAACCGTCCTCGCCGTACAGCGGCCGGGCGACCGGCACGGCGAACCAGAACGGCGTGAAGTCGGACGGCGCGCCCGCCTTCTGCGGCTCGGCGGCGGCCGGAGCGCCCTGCGCGGCGGGCTGGCCGGGCTGGGGCTGACCGGGCTGGCCCGGCTGCATGCCGTACGGCTGGGGCTGACCCGGCTGGGCACCGTAGGGCTGCTGCTGGGCGCCGGGGTAGCCGTAGCCGCCCTGGGGCTGCATTCCGTACGGCTGCGGGGCCTGCGGACGCGGGGCACCGATGAGCGGGGCCTTGAAGGCCGGGACGAGCAGGGTGCAGATGGCGCCGGCCGCGAGGACCAGGGCGGCGATGAAGCCGAGGATGAGGCCGGTGCCGGAGTCGGGGCTGAAGCCATCGGCGTTCAGCGAACCCGCGGGGTCGAAGATCGCGCCGAGCGCGGACCATGCCGTGAAGAGCGTCAGGGCAACGCCCAGCTGGCCGAGGTCCAGGCCGATGACCTTCGGGGGCTGGGGCAGCGCGCGGGAGACGACGATCAGAGCCGCGCCGATGATCCCCGCGAGGTAGAAGCCGAGGAGGAGGGAACCGTTGTCCCAGGCGATCGGCGCGTCGTCGCAGTCGCTGCCGGAGCAGTCGAACGTGTCGAGGAACGAGGCGATGAACAGCAACACCGCTGCTCCGATCACCACGCCGTCGCCTCGAGTGAGGGAGCGGATGTTCACGTAAAAGTCCTTCGTCGTCGTCTCATCGGGGCGGTCGTCGCTGCCGCCTGGTCGGGCGGTCGCAGGAAGCGGAGCTCGGGGGTGACTCCCCATCGTAGAGGCGAATCTATCGTCCGTCGGTTCCGGCCGTCCTCCCGGTATCTCAGTTCCGGTCCTCCTGGCCGAGGTAGGCGGCGATTCCGTCGGCCATTCCCTGCGCCGCCTTCTGTCGCCAGCCCGCATCGGTCAGCAGATCGGCGTCCTTGGCGTCACGCATGTTGCCGCATTCGATGAACACCTTGGGAACTGTTGAGAGGTTGAGCCCTCCGAGATCCTTGCGCACGTCCAATCCCGTACCGCCGCCCACGTAGTTGGACGGGGCGCTCCCCGTCACGCGCACGAAGTTTCCCGCGATGCGTTCGCCCAGGTCGCGGGAGGGGGCGACGATCTTCGAGGTGTCGGCGTCGCCGCCCTTGACGAGGGCGGGGAGGATGACGTGGAAACCGCGGTTCCCGCTCGCCGATCCGTCGGCGTGGACGGAGACCACGGCGTCCGCTTGCGCTTTGTTGCCGAATCGTGCTCGCTCGTCCACGCAGGGTCCGAACGGACGATCATTGTTATGGGTGAATTCGACCGTTGCGCCCTGATTCTCCAGCAGAATGCGAAGGCGTCGTGAAACATCCAGGGTGAAATCGGCCTCACGGTATCCGGCGTTGGTCGCCGTGCCCGTGGTGTCGCATTCCTTGCGGTTCGTTCCGATGTCCACGAGCTTGTTGATCTCGGACGCGTGGCGGAAGTTGCCGGGGTTGTGGCCGGGGTCGACGACCACGACTTTCCCGGCGAGAGGCTTCCCGGACTGTTCGGGCCGTCCGGGTTCGGCCGACTGAGTCGGCTGTGCGGGCTTCGCGGTCCCCGTCGGCTTCCCGGAGGCGGAGGGCGACGGGGACGTGGAGGGCTCGGCCGCGCCGGGCTTGCCCTCGGACGACGTCGTGGCACTCGCTGCGGGCCCGCTCCCGCCGCCGTCCGCCCCCTGCCAGATCAGCCATCCGGCAAGAGCTGTCGGCACGAGCGCGGCGACGGCGACCAGGCCGCGCCGGGAACGGCGTGGTGCGGTGGAGGGGTGCAGGTTCTCGTCGTACGACACGGTCGCGATGCTAGCGGGCGACGGGGGGTCGACCGGGGGTGAGCCGCGCTACGGGGCGTGGCAGGGGCGGTCGGTGTGGGGTGGGCCACCCCAGGACCACCCCGCCCCATGCCTCGCGCCCCGGCCGGGTCAGATGCCGGGGCCTGTGCGGCGCAGTACCCGCAGTGAGTCCGTCGCCGACACCTCGGTGAATGCGCCGGACTCCAGTGCGCGCAGGTAGATCCGGTACGGGGCCTGACCCGTCCATTCGTCCACCGGGTCGGGGAACACGTCGTGGATGACGAGGAGGCCGCCATCGGCGACGTGCGGGGCCCAGCCCTCGTAGTCGGCCGTGGCGTGCTCATCCGTGTGGCCGCCGTCGACGAACACCAGGCCGACCTTGCCGCCCCACGCCTTCGCCGCCTGCGGCGAACGCCCGACGATCGCGAGCACATGCTCCTCCAGGCCGGCCTTGTGCAGGGTGCGGCGGAAGGCGGGCAGCGTGTCCATGAGGCCGACCTCGGGGTCCACGGTCTCCGGGTCGTGGTAGTCCCAGCCCGGCTGCTGCTCCTCGCTGCCGCGGTGGTGGTCCACGGTGATCGCCATCGTCCCGGCCTCCCGGGCGGCGTCCGCGAGCAGGATCGTCGAACGTCCGCAGTAGGTCCCCACCTCCAGCAGTGGCAGCCCGAGCGCGCTCGCCTCGACGGCGGCCGCGTACAGGGCCAGGCCCTCGGTCGCGGGCATGAAGCCCTTGGCGGCCTCGAAGGCGGCGAGGATCTCCGGCTTGGGGGTGGCGGCGGGCATGGGGCCTCCTGGGCGGACGTGCTGGTGGGGGCCCATGGTGCCTTACGTCGGGGTGGCTTCCGGTGCCGGGGGAGGGAGTGGTTCCCGGGCGCCCCGTGGTGGCGCCGGCCGCGAGACGGGCAAGTATCTGACCTTCCGTCAGATTGAAACGTGTTCTACTCTTGCCGCGTCCCGATCCGTCGCGACGACCCGGGTGAGGATGCGCATGGGCATCGGCATCACACAGGAGCACCAGGAACTGGCACGGTCAGTACGGGGGTGGATCGCGCGGGCGGTGCCGCCGGAGGAGGTGCGCAAGCATCTCGATGTTCCCGCCTGCCGGACCGGGCGGCCCGCGTACTGGGACGCCGTCGCGGCCCAGGGGCTGCTCGGGTTGCATCTGCCGGAGCAACTCGGCGGCGGGGGCGGGGACCTGCTCGACCTCGCCGTGGCCGTCGAGGAGACCGGGCGGGGACTCCTGCCCGGACCGTATCTGCCGACCGTGCTCGCCGCCGAGGTGCTGCGATTCGCGGGACGCCGCGACCTCGCCGCCCCACTGACCGCCGGGGACCGGACCGCTGCCGTGGCGTTCGGCGCGGGCGGGCTGACCGCCGTACCGGCCGACGGGGGGTACCGGCTGGACGGCGTCGCGCCACCCGTGCTCGCCGGAGCACAGGCCGATCTGCTCCTGCTCGCGGCCGAGGCGCCGCACGGCACGGTGTGGGCCGCGGTCGACGCCCAGAACCTCAACGTGCGCGTCCACGGGAGCGCGGACCCGGTCCGGCCGACGGCCGAGGTCGTCGCGCACGGCGTGGTCGTGCAGGACGTGCTCGGTGTCGGCCCGGCGCTCGTTCACGATCTCGCCGCCGTGCTGCTCGCCGCCGAGGCGTGCGGCGTCGCGGGCCGGGCGCTGGAGACGGCCGCCGAGCATGCCGGGACACGCGAGCAGTTCGGGCGGCCCATCGGGCAGTTCCAGGCCGTCAAGCATCTGTGCGCCGACATGCTGCTGCGCGTCGAGCAGGCACGGGCGCTCACCTGGGACGCGGCGCGCGCCGCGCGCGACGACCGTGACCGGGCGCGCTCCCTGACCGCCGCGCTCGCCGCGGCGAGCGCTCTCGAAACCGCGTACACCTGCGCGGAGGACTGCATCCAGATCCTCGGCGGCATCGGCTTCACCTGGGAGCACGACGCACATCTCCTGCTGCGCCGCGCGCTCGTCACACGCCAGCTCCTCGGTGCCCCGGACACCCACCGGCTGCGGGCCGTCCGTCTCGCCGCGGCCGGGGCACGCCGCGAACTAGGCGTCGAACTGCCCGCGGAGGCCGAGGCGCACCGCCCCGCCGCGCGGCGCGCGATCGGGGCCGTGCGCGGCATGGACCCGGCCGCCGCCCGGCGGGCGCTCGCACCCACCGGGTACGCCGCCCCGCACCTGCCCGAGCCGTACGGACTCGGCGCCGGCCCCACCCAACAGCTCGTCGTCCAGCAGGAGATGGACGCTGCCGAAGTGGTGCTCAGCGACCTGTCCGTCGCCGCCTGGGTCGTGCCCTCGCTGCTCGCGCACGGCACCGAGGCACAGCAGGAGCGCTACCTCCCGCCCACCCTCCGCGGCGACCTGCGCTGGTGCCAGCTGTTCAGCGAGCCCGGCGCCGGATCCGACCTGGCGGGCCTGACCACCCGTGCCGAACGCACCGACGGCGGCTGGCGCATCAACGGGCAGAAGGTATGGACGAGCTCGGCCCGCACCGCCGACCACGGCATCCTGCTCGCCCGCACCGGCCCGCCCGGCTCCCGGCACCGCGGGCTCGGCTACTTCCTCGTCGACATGAGGAACACAGCCGGGATCACCGTCCGGCCGCTCAAGGAGATCACCGGCGAATCGATGTTCAACGAGGTCTTCCTCGACGACGTCCTGCTGCCCTCGGACGCCCTCGTCGGCGAGCCGGACGCCGGCTGGCGCGTCGCCCGCACCACCCTCGGCAGCGAACGTGTCCACATGGCCGACCAGATGACCTTCACCGCCGGCCTCGAGGCGCTGATCGCCCGGGCGGACGGCCTCGACGACGCCCAGCGGGCGCGGATCGGCGCACTCACCGCCGAGGCGCACGCGCTCGCCTGCATCGGCCTGCGCACCACCCACCGGCAGCTGTCGGGGCTCGAACCGGGCGCAGGGGCGTCCGTCCGCAAACTGATCCAGACCACCCACCAGCAGCGGACGGCCGCCCTCTCCCTCGAACTCCTCGGCCCCGAGGGCGCCGTGTGCGAAGGGCAGGGGGAACGCGCCGTGCACGAACTGCTGATGTCACGCTGCCTGACCATCGCGGGCGGCACCACCCAGATCCAGCTCAATGTCGTCGCCGAGCGCATCCTCGGCCTGCCGCGGGACTGAAGGAGTGCGGTTGACTTCTCCCCCTCCTGAAGGAGGGGGATTCTCACGGCTCGCGCCGTGAGGGTTTCTGCTTCGTCGCCGACTGCCCGCCCGGAGTACTCCGTT